>CAXUIV010000137.1:0-9499 GCA_964250875.1 uncultured bacterium | reverse complement strand
TCCCCCCACCTCTTCCAGGGCATCAATCGCATTTGTCAGAACGTTCATAAACACCTGATTGAGCTGCCCAGCGTAGCACTGCACCAGCGGTACGTCACCGTACTCTTTGGTAATTTTGATACCGCCATCAATACCCTTTAAGCGATGTTGCAGCAGCAGTAGGGTGTTGTCTAGCCCTTCGTGGATGTCTACTAGTTTCATCTCAGCTTGATCCAACCGCGAGAAGTTCCGTAGTGACAAAACAATCTGCCGGATGCGCTCAGCCCCCACTTTCATCGACGACAACACCTTTGGCAAGTCTTCCTGAATGAACTCTAGGTCAATCGCCGCTGCCGCCGCTCGTATTTCCGTCACTGGCTGCGGGTAGTATTGCTGGTAAAGCTGCACTAAATTGAACAGGTCTTTGGCGTACTGATCGGTATACCTGAGATTGCCGTATATGAAGTTGACTGGGTTATTAATTTCGTGGGCAACACCAGCAACCAACTGTCCTAAACTGGACATTTTTTCGCTTTGAACCAATTGGGCTTGAGCCTGTTGCAGCTCATTGAGGGTAAGTTCCAACTTCGTTGCCTGCTCTTGAGCCGCCTGAGCAGTGATGCGACTTTGCTTATAGAGTTCGGCTTGGTCAATAGCGATCGCTAGACTGTCTGCTACCGCTTGCAGCAGTTCTACTTCACTATCGTGCCAGGGTCGAGGGCCACTAGAGTGACCACAACAAACCGCACCAATTTGGCCGTACTGAGTGTGTATTGGCAGTGCTAGCAGAGCCGTGTAGCCTAGACTGAAAAAGAACTTGCGCTCTACTGGATCGGTCAAAGCTCTAGCACTGTCCACACGAGTGATCTCTTTGGCAAACACCCTGGTGCTTAAAGGACCAAACATCGGAACCGGGACGCAGTAGCTAATGAGGCTGGGAAAAGCAAAATTTCTGGCTTCCTGAACCACCTCCCACATCGGCGGATCTGTATTGGGTCGGTGCCAGATAAAAAGACATCGATCAACCTCCAACAGCTTACGGATTTCCTGCACAGCAGTTTCTAAAATCAAATTGAGATCGAGGGAGGCGCGGATTTGACTGACCAAACGGTTGAGTAGTGCTTCCCTCGTTGCTACTTCCCGGAATCGTGCCTCCGATTGCCGTAGTTCCTCCTCAATATGCTTGCGTTCAGTAATGTCGTTAGAAATAGCCTGTAGCTGCTGTTGGTTCTCTCGCAGCGCCGACTCGGACTGCTGGCGCAAGGCAATCTCGCTCTGCAATTGCCCCATAGCTTTGCTCAGTTCAAGCGTTCTTTCCTCAACTCGGACTTCTAGCTCTGCGTTTGTCTGCCTCAGTGCTTCCTCCTTCTGTCCCCATCTGGTGACTTTCCGCCAGATGCTAATCAGACTGATGCTCAGCGCGACAGCAATGGAGTAATAGAGTAATAAAATAAAAGAGTCTATAGAAGGTGAATTATACTGTAGGCCGATTGCCGCCATCTGAGCGGTAAAACTCATGTCTATACTTACTATTAAGGACTATTAAGGACTAAGATCAAGGACTAAGAATTAAAGATTAAGAGCCGATGTGTTTAAATATCTTCAGATTTTAAAAGTAGCGTTATTAACTTCCTTATTTTTATAACCAAAGATATAAATAATCCCGTCTTGCCTGTATTCTTTTATACGACCTTTATATAATTCTCACATTAGAGTCTCCAGGATGTAGAAACTTTGCAGACGTCTCTACAGTCATCAGCAGGCAAATCATCTATACGGTATGTATCCTCCTACACCGATTGGGCTTCAGGAAGATGCCTCAGCAGAAAGCTTTTAGTTGCTCCTCATTGATCCTTCCCGCTTCATACAGGGTTTCTGTAATTTCAGAAATTGTTAAAACAGTATGAACTCTATAACCATGTTCTCGTAGTCGGTCTTTGACCCCTTGTTCATGATCGATAAACACGACAATATCATGCACATTTAATTGGGCTGATTTCAGCTTTTCGGCACCCTCCATCACACTTTTACCGCTAATCAGAATGTCGTCCACCAACACCACCGTCTCTCCAGGATGGAAATTGCCCTCAATTAGTCGCCGCGTCCCGTGAGCTTTTACTTCTTTACGAGGGAAGATCATTGGGCGATTAAGACGTAGCGCTAAGCCAGTGGCAGTAGGCAAAGACCCGTAGGGAATACCTGCGATTCGGTCAAAGTTAAGGTGCTTCAGAATGTCCGCATAGGCGGTTAGAGTTTGATGAAAAATCTGAGGGTTAGAAATAATTTTGCGGAGGTCAATGTAGTAAGGAAATGTGGCACCAGAAGCTTGGACAAAGCTGCCAAACAGAATACAGCCAATATCGTAGAGTTGCAGAATCAAGTCTAGATGGGGAGAGGGATTCAACAAGCAGACGTCGGGCATCCACATAGAGCAGGTAGAACCCTCAGCGACCAATCTGGTTCTTACTTCATTAACTTCATCACGCAAAAATTTAATTGCCAGGGCTGGATTTTCATCAGCCAACATATCTTGCGGAACGGGAAGCAGCAAACCTTCACCATTCGCGTTCAAACCTGCTGCTAAAATATCGTTAAGATTGTTCTCCTCCGCCCAGATACTCCGGGCGAGGATGACTCGTTCTGGAGCAACCGCACGAACGCTTGCTAGAATATCGGGCACCTTAGTCCCCACCTCCAAACCCAACTGTTCTGGAGTGCCCCAGGTTTTTGCCTGCTTAACGACCTCCAAATACAGAGGAGCCTCCATTGTGGGATACTGCTGCAAAGCGATCGCGGCAGGATTAGCAGTACAGCACAGAACAAAGACTGCCTTATCAAGATAAACCAGAAAAGGCGCTACCTGGTCTTGTCCAGCATAGGAGCTTAGAGTGATGGCATCAACCTGCCACTCTTCAAACACAGTTCGAGCCAAAACACTACTGGTATTGAGATCACTGTGTTTGGCATCGAGAATAACAGGGATATGGGCAGGGATAGCGGCTAAGGTGCGTTGCAGCAGTTCTAGTCCCTCAGGACCCAAAGCTGTATAAAAACCGAGAGTCGGTTTATAAGCACAGACTAAATCAGTAGTCTGGGTGATTTGGACCTGTAGCCAGTCCCACAAATCGTTAATGATGCTGGTATCCTCCCCCCTGTGGTAGCGAGTGGGCATCATCTCTGGATTCGGATCGAGTCCCACAAACAGTAAGCTCTGATTGCGGGCGATCGCGGCGTTCAGTTTATCGAAAAAGTTCATAAAATTTATAGGTATTTCTCACCCATAATCAGCTTAACTCCTGACCTTACTAACATTCTGTATGGATAAAACTCTGTAACGACGTTACATGTAAAATTTCTACAGAGGGAACACCTGTGGCGACTCTAATTAGGATGATTCTGTGATTACGAACCTGACAGAAAATGGGTGGGAAGTGATTTATCACCGCGCCCATGCCTTGCTAGCTGCTGAAATAGCGGGACATTGGAATCGAGCCAATCCGCCGGCTAGGCTGTATGAGACGATCGCGGCGATCTCCCACCACGACGATTTGGAACGCGAATGGGAAGGCAATCAACTGACTGAAGCTGGTGCCCCCTTAGACTTTACTTTGGACAAGGAAACTGCTATCGGCAAATTGAGAGAGCTGACGAAGAATGCGCGATACCGGGGCCGATGGGTAGCTTTACTCATTTCCAAGCATGTCAGCTTCCTCAACGAAGGCAAACGCGGAGCATCAGCGGAACTGGACAGCTTTTTAGACGAACAGCTTGAGCATCAAAAGCAGTGGCAGCAAGAGTTAAAGCTCACCCAGCAGGAGGTTGATCAAGCTTATGCATTTATGCAGTGGTGCGATCGCTTCTCACTCATTCTCTGTCAGCGGCAGCTACCAGACGATGAGCGAGCTTTAGAGATTAGTACTGGACCAGACGGCAAGCGCTACGATGTGATCCAATATAAAGATGGTCGCGTGACTGTCAAACCTTGGCCTTTTGAGGAAGAATTCACTGTCAATGTAGAGGCGACCTGCCTATCAAGCCTGAAGTTTGACAGTAACGATGCTCTCGTAGCAGCGCTTCAAACTGGACCCATTAAGACATTAGAGTGGACGTTTGTGCAGTCATAAGTTGTAATCGGCCTTCAGAAACCGGGGTTAATAGAGAATCATGGCGCTAATTGTTCAGAAATACGGCGGTACTTCGGTTGGATCCGTCGAACGCATTGTCTCCGTCGCCCAGCGCGTCTGGAAAACAGTCAAAGCTGGAAACTCTGTCGTCGTCGTCGTGTCAGCGATGGGTAAGACCACCGACGAACTGGTCAAATTAGCCCATGCCGTTTCCCCCCGTCCTAGCCGCCGAGAGATGGATATGCTGCTTTCAACTGGAGAGCAAGTTTCTATCGCCCTTCTCAGTATGGCCTTGCAGGAATTAGGACAGCCTGCAATTTCCCTGACCGGCGCACAGGTCGGGATTGTGACTGAGGCAGAACACACCCGCGCTCGAATTTTGCACATCAAGCCCGAACGGATTTCACGGCACTTGAGATCCGGCGAAGTTGTCGTGGTGGCGGGGTTTCAGGGCATTACCAGTGCAGCAGACCTGGAGATTACCACGCTTGGTCGTGGCGGTTCTGATACCTCTGCGGTCGCCCTAGCCGCTGCATTAAAAGCAAGCTGTTGCGAAATTTACACGGATGTGCCTGGAATTCTGACTACAGATCCTCGCCTGGTGCCGAATGCTCAGATGATCTCGGAAATTACCTGCGATGAAATGCTGGAGCTTGCTAGCTTAGGAGCAAAGGTACTGCATCCCCGTGCTGTGGAGATTGCCCGAAACTACGGCGTCCAGCTCGTCGTCCGCTCTAGCTGGACGGATGAACCCGGTACAATGGTCGTCTCCCCAAAGCGTCAACCCCGTCCTCTAGTAGACTTAGAGATTGCCCGACCAGTGGATGGAGTGGAATCGGACAAAGATCAGGCCAAAGTAGCAATGCTGCGCGTACCTGATAGTCCCGGTGTCGCAGCGCGATTATTTGGTGAAATTGCTCGTCAGGATTTGGATGTCGATCTGATCATCCAGTCGATTCACGAAGGCAATACCAACGATATTGCCTTTACTGTGACTCAACAAAGTTTAAAACGGACTGAGGCAGTGGCGGCAGCACTCACACCTGCACTGCGTTGCCAAGGTTGCCAACCAGGAGAAGCAGAGGTGATGGTGCAGCAGCAGATTGCCAAAGTCAGTATCTCTGGAGCGGGAATGATTGGTCATCCAGGTGTGGCGGCTCAGATGTTTGCTAGCCTATCAGCCGCAGGCATTAACATTCAGATGATCTCCACCTCAGAGGTAAAAGTCAGTTGTGTGATTGATGCAGCAGACTGCGATCGCGCCGTTGACACTCTTCATCAGACCTTTGAAATCAGCCAAGACTCCAACCCAACCGCCGCTTCCTCACCCCCTTACCCCCTCACCACCTCACCAGTTAGGGGAGTTGCTCTAGATCTCAACCAAGCCCGTGTTGCCATTCGTCAAGTGCAAGACCATCCCGGCACAGCCGCAAAGCTGTTTGGACTACTGGCTCAGCACAACATCAGCGTGGACATGATCATCCAGTCACAGCGTTGCCACATTGTTGATGGCATTCCTACACGAGATATCGCTTTTACCTTGGCCCAAACGGATACTGAAGCAGCTCAAAAAGCGTTGGAGGCAGCAGACCTCGGATGGGGTGAGGTTGTGGTTGACAGCGCGATCGCCAAGGTGAGTATTGTTGGTGCTGGTATGGTCGGGCAACCGGGTATCGCCGCCCGGATGTTTGAAGCGTTAGCTCGACATCAAATCAACATTCAAATGATTACGACCTCGGAGATCAAAATTAGCTGTGTTGTAGCCCAAGATCAAGGAGTCACTGCACTCAGAGCCGTCCACACTGCTTTTCAGCTTGCAGGTAGTCAAGAAGTTCAGGTTTCTGCCTGATTTACAAATTCGTTTGTTGTTAGCACGGCAATGGAAGAGTTAACAATTTAGGATAGGCTTAGGCGATCATGGGAGTTTGATCATGTTTGTGGTATCACCGAATAAAATTCAGCTACCCGCTGGAGCCTTGGTGCGTTTGCCTGGAACGTGGCAAGAGTATCAGGCATTGTGTCAGCAGCGCGGGGATGGCTCGATTCCTCGTATCAAGTACCGTTCTGGAGAGATTTTATTAATGTCGCCGATGCCAAGGCATGGACGAGATGCCAGTTTGATCGCCGACATCATCAAAGTCTTTTTGGACTACACAGGGCGTGAATACGACTCCTTTACGCCAGTCACGATGGAATTGCCGAATGAGAGCGGCATCGAACCTGACTATTGCTTTTATATTGATCATTGGCAGGCGGTTTCGGGTAAGGAGCGGATAGACTGGAAGATTGACCCGCCACCGGATCTGGTGCTGGAGATTGATGTCACGAGCTATTCGGATGCGAAGGATTACCTGCCGTATCGCGTGCCAGAGGTTTGGCTATTTCGTAAAAAACAACTTTTGGTCTATCAGCTTCAAGGGAATGATTATGTTGTTCAATCTCAGAGTCAATATCTTCCGTCGGTTAACCTCTCAGATATGCTTAACCGATGTTTACAAATTGCTTATGAGCGTAATACCAGCGCAGCAATTCGGAGTTTGAAGCGAGAGCTGGGAAGCGAGTAATGCAGATATGCTGAGATGGTGCGTCATGACTACACCTAACACACCATCCCTATACGCCTAGATGAAGTTGTAAATCAGGTTGCTAACTACGGAGAGTGCCAGCGCTCCAATAACAGCGCTCCAGATACCTGCTTTCAAGCGGAATCCTTGAACAAAAGACGCTGCAAGGCTAAAAGTTATGACCGTGATGATGAACGTGGAAACGCCGGAGAACAAGTTGAATGTTAAGAAGTTGGGTACGGCAAAGATCAGGCCCAAAACTGGTCTCACCAAGGCTGCCACAATACCGAAGACGGCTGCTGAAACGAATGCTTTTGGAGTGCTATCTATTTCAACTCCGACTGGTAGCTGGGAGATCAGCAACAAGCTTGAAGCAGTAACTAACCAGGCGATCGCAAGATCTAGAAAATCCATATTAAACTTCCCTCAGATTTAGATTTCAATTTTTTACATCAACATCAGACCGCTTGCCGTATTTCTTTGTTGACCGTTATTAGTAAGCATTAAGCCGACAGGAAGAATATCTGTTGGTGCAAGAGGGCTGTCTCATGTAACCTAACTTACGAGATCCCAGGCGTTCATCTGCAAATTGGCAGAAATAAGTTCTATTTCTTAGGAGAAGTATTCTGCTTGCCGGGAGTTATGACTGGAGGCGTTATGGGGAGTACAGGAGAAATGCCGGAACTAGCTGGGTTAGTGCCTTGCCCGCCAGGAATCTGTCCAGGCAGGGGATATTGGTCCGAAGGATAGGAATTGTAGGGGTTGGCTGAGTTGTAGGGATTTGAGGTGCCGTAGGGATTAGCTGAGTTAGGAATGCCGTAGGAGTCAGATGGAACCGTACCAGGAGCAGTTACAGAACCAGGAACGCTTGGAGCATTGGAGTTGACGCGATCGCCGGTTGATGATGCAGAGGTAGGTACAGTTGCTAGAGACACGCGATCGCCTCCCACCGCTCGCAGCATATCCAACACCTGCACAACATCGTTATAAGTTGCAGTCCGGGAGGCATTCAGTATCAGCATCCCGGACGGATTGCTCTGATGATACGCCTGCAAAACCTGACGCAACTGCTCAATCCTCACTGGCTGTTTTTCAACGTAGACCTGACCAACAGCATCAATCGTCACGATCAGCGTTTGCCGTGCTTGGGGGATTGTGCTGGTACTAGCTTTGGGCAAATCAACACTAATTGCCTGCTGCCGAGTAAACTGCAATGCCGCCAAGATGAAAAATGTCAAGACACAGAAGACAACGTCAATAAGCGGAATAATTTGGATTTGAATTTCTTCCACCGGAGACTGTAGATTAATTTTCATCGTGGGAGATTGGGGTATAAAGATGTCAGGTTTGTAATTGAATGTGTAATTTCTGAGCTGAGCCTATTCCAAATCAGCATCTCGCCTACCTTCTGCACGAGGCGCGATTAGACCCTCAGTTGGAGCTTCACGCCCTGCCTCTACGGGTCCATTGTCTAACTCAGATGAGGATTTTCTGTGGCGTCGCAGCATGTTTGGATCCGGCAGTGGTGCAGCCCTTCTTACAGGACGTTGAACATCACCGGCATCGATCTCAGCTAAAGATTCTAGGTAGAGTAACTCCAAATCACTCCCCGCCCGCCGGAAAACCTTGACTTGGTTGACCAGAAAACCTTGAAACAGCCTGTAGAACGTCAGACTGAAAATAGCCACAATCAGTCCTGTTGCCGTACAAATCAACGATTCCCCAATCCCTGAAGTTACCCCAGTTGTTGCAGATGTTCCCAAATTACCAATGTTAATCGCACCAAGGGTCCGGATCAGTCCCAAAACCGTACCCAGTAACCCTAACAGTGGAGCAAGAGCAATAACCGCCTCCAACACTTTGTCACCACGTCGCATTGCCGCCAGTTCGTCCTCTGCCTTCGCCTCCAGTGCTAGCCGGAAAACCTCCGGATTTGGTCTAGAGATTTGTAACGGGGCATAGAGGAATCGTCCAATTGGTTGATCGATTGCTTGTTTTGCCAACTCCGTAGCAAAACTCCAGTTTTCGCGTGCAGCAATTAGCACTCGTTCAACAGTGTCTCTCTCCTTCGTCAGGATACTGAACCAGAACCCCAAACGCTCAATAATCACGCTGAGAGACAGAATCGACAGAGCCAACAATGGCCACATCGCTGGTCCGCCCTTCCTAAAAACATCTACGACATCCACTTTTGCTCTCCTCCGTTCTCCAGCCCACCACTGCAAGCCAGGTATGCAAGCTCAAAACATTTCAATTGTAGAGACTAATCTACAACTTCAATCCACCGACAACCATCTCAGGTAAGAATCAGACGCAGACGCCAGAGTAGAGTCTTCCAAACCAAATGAGACGGTTATTCCCACCAGAATTCCGCTGTCAAATTTGTCAACATTAAAAGTAACTGGAGGGTAAAACCATGAACTTCTCAATTCAATCAGTCTATAGCTGGTATCGCAACTTAATTCGCAACCCCAAGTACCGCTGGTGGGTTATTCTACTTACAGCAGTCTACTTCATCAGTCCGATCGACTTGCTCCCAGACTTCATCCCATTCTTGGGAGAATTTGACGACGCCATCTTGCTGACCCTACTGATCTCCGAAGTCTCCCAGCTGGCAATGGACAAGTTCAAAGCCCGTAGAGCCAGCACCGATACAGCCTCAACCCCCGCCGCCGCAGACGGTTCCACCACCACGGCAAGCACAGTCGATGTCGATGCCGTATCCGTCAAGTAATACACACAAAAAAGGTAAAGGGGCAAGCTAAGACAGGAATGGCCCGGCAACCGGCCCCGCGAGCCCCGATCCCCCCCCCGCAGCCGGGCCCCGGAGGG
>CAXUIV010000136.1:8065-9517 GCA_964250875.1 uncultured bacterium | reverse complement strand
GCGTAGATAGAAGTTGTTCTAGGATCGGCGTGGCCTAGTAAATCCTGTACTTGGCGCAGTTCAGTTCCAGCCCGTAGCGCCAGTGTTCCTGCCGTATGTCTCAGGCTGTGTGTTGAAATGGTACGCCCTGGCATGTGTTTCAACTCTGTTTGTTTGAGGTAGCCATCAACAAGCAGCCTAATGCCACGTCGGGAAAGTCGTTTTTCCTTAGCCCGATTTCCCACAGCCACAAACAAAGGGCTGGACTGTTTTAAAGTTTCGCCACCGTCTGTCCTAGCCTCTAAGTAAGTCATTAGTATAGTAGCAATGTCTGGTGTCAGTGGTACTACCCTAATGTTGCGCTTTCCTTCAACTCTGATTCCCATATTGCCGCCCTGCTGCACCAAATCAGAAATGTTAGCTCGGTGCATCTCCACCGTTCGCGGACCTTCTAGAATCATGATTGCTAGGAGAGCTTTGTCCCGTGTGGCCTTGAGGGTGCCATCATTAGGAATAATCCCCAATAACTTCTCAACTTCCGGTTTTTCCAAATAAGTAATGCGTTCAGCTGGGTCTCGCTTTTCGCGCGGTGGCTTCACAGCAGCAGCTGGATTAAGGGCAACTAGCCCTTTTTCCACAGCCGCATCGTAGAATCGCCTGACTACCGATAGCTTCAGGGCAATTGTGGCTGGCTTAAAATTTTCCTCCACCAAAAAGCGCCGATATTTCTTGATATCTTCCTTCATAACTGTGGCTGGGCTAGTGCCAACGCGATCGCACCACTGCACAAACTGCTGTAGCTGGCGGCGATATGTCGCCAACGTATCCAAGGCAGCATCGCCAGCACCCACGTCGATGTTGAGGAAGTCGGCGAAGACGGCGAGGAGGGCATCTGTGGTAACTGGCTGGGTGGTTGATTGGTCTAGGTTGGCAAGCATGATAGATCCCGCTCTCTCTAGATTATAGCCGTATTTAATACCGATAATTACGCTTATGGGAATTAGAATTTGGGTGTATCACCTTATGTAGAGACGTTGAAGAAATAGCCTTGGGTTCGGTGCCACTCCACACAAAGCGTATTAAGATGTTGTTCTGCTGCTGAAATAGCAGTGACAGATAATACACAAAATAGAAAAATGTTCAACAGAATTTCTGTTTTATCGCTTGCATTACTTGTTACTGTTGTTTCCGTGGCGTCGAGTGTCTTATCTCAAGAGATCAAGCCTGGTAGTGTATCCTCGCTCATATCTCAGCTTGCTTCTCCTGGACGTCGAGAGCAGCTGGAGCAGCAAGGAAATCGAGATGGCTACGATGCGGGAAGAACGGGCTTGGACGCAAATCCTAAAACGGGTATCACAGCTCTAGGGTTAACTGATCCAGCAGAACAGAAGTTTTACTCAGATGCATACTCTAGTGGCTATCTTCAAGCTAGATTAAACCTGGGTAACGGAGGATCGCCGACAACAGCTCCCA
>CAXUIV010000136.1:0-7965 GCA_964250875.1 uncultured bacterium | reverse complement strand
ACAACAACGCCCACAACAGCGATCGCGCCCATCCCGACAATAACTCCCACAACAACTATCTCCGCTGAACGTCGAAATCAATTGGTGCAGCAAGGCTATCAGGACGGTTATGCAAGAGCGACGACAGGATTAGCGACAGCTCCTCAAATCGGTATTGGGCGTTTAGGGTTGAATGACCCAACTGAGCAGAGGATTTATTCAAGCGCTTACACTCGTGGCTATAGTCAGTTCAAAATAAACCAGGCTAATAGCCCAACTCCCACTATTCCCGCTGAACGTAGATACCAGTTGGTGCGGCTTGGATATCGGGCTGGTTATGCAAGGGCAAGGGCAGGATTGGCTGCGGAGTCTAACGCTGGTATTGGGAGTTTAGGGTTAACCAATCCTACTGAGCAAAGAGTCTATTTAAATGCTTACACTCGCGGCTATAGCCAATATCGGATAGACCAAGCTAATAGGAGTCAAGTTAGTAGAGACCAAGGTAGTCCGATAACCGCCCTTTGGTAATGTTCTTAATGGGCGATCGCCTAAAAACGCTGATTGTTCTGCATACCAGGATGATCTCTTCTAATGACTCGTGCTTAGCTAATACTCACTAATGCTGCAACCAGAATCCTTGTTAAAGGTTCTAAATCAGTGGGTACGCGGTAGAGGGTCAATTCTTGTGTGACTAATTTTTCTTGACGATGCAGAACGCCAAACTGCCAAATTGTGCCGGTTGAAACGGCTCCAAACATCTGGGATTGTTGCTCTACCACTGTTGATTTTTCCCACTGGTCAAGGGCAATAAGTTCAACAGCCATCTGAGTAAAACCGTTGGTCAAATCCTCCTGTTTTGCTTCAACTACCAATAGATTTGTCTTGGTTCTGAGTAAATAATCCAAATCGCCTTGAAGTCGATTGCTTACTTTGATGCTATATTCAATTCGCAACTGGGCTCTTGTGTAGTGAATTAAATCTTCCATCAGAGGTGCAATCAGCATCTCTCGTCGGGATTGCTCGTTAGTGAGATCGAGGTAGGGCAGGACTTCTTCAAGGCGCGATTGTCGCTCTTGCAATCGATCTAACTCATCTTGATATTGAGGTAAATCAAGGAGAGTCCGTTCTAGTGAGTAGCCATATTCTGCCAACACTTCGTCAGTAGGAGCTTTGAGTTTGGCAATTTCACTGAAGGTATAAGTCCGACTGGGATCGAGCAAGGGCATAGGATGGAAGCAGGAGGGCAGTGATTATGAGGGGTGCAAGGTCGTCATTGTTTTTATTGTCCCTTATCTTTAGGGTTAGGCGATCGCTGTAGTTGCGACACAAGAATGCTTCAGCAAGAAGTGCAGCGGCAAACGATAATGGCAGAAACAGCAGTAGGGCAATCGAGACTGGAGGTGTCATGACTTCACAAGCAGCAACGAAGCGGGTGCTGGTTACGGGTGCTACGGGCGGAGTTGGGCAGTTAACGACGGGCAAGTTACTGGAGAAGGGTTTTCAGGTTCGCGTTTTGACCCGGAGTGCTGAAAAAGCTCAGAGGATGTTTGATAATCGGGCGGAAATTGCGGTGGGCGACATCCGTCAGCCGACCAGCCTCCCAGCCGCTGTGCAGGATGTGAACTACATCATCTGCTGTACCGGAACCACGGCTCTTCCTTCCCCAAAATGGGACTTTGACACCGACGAAATCAAAGGGATTGGAGGTCTGATTGGATGGAGCAAGATTTATCTCGATCCAAACTACCGTCGTACTGTGGCGAAGAATAGTCCGGAGCAAGTTGATGCCCAAGGAGTCAGCAATTTGGTGGCTGTGGCCCCCAAAGATTTGCAGCGGTTTGTTTTTGTCTCCTCTTGCGGAGTTTTGCGAAAAGATAAACCACCCTACAGTTTGCTTAATGCCTTCGGCGTCCTTGATGCTAAACAGAAAGGTGAGGAAGCAATCGTCCGTTCCGGATTACCATACACCATTGTCCGTCCAGGGCGGTTGATTGACGGACCCTATACTTCCTCCGACTTAAACACGCTGTTGCAGGCAAAAACAGGAGGAAAGTTAGCTGTGGTAGTGGGTACAGGCGATACTCTAACAGGTCAGACCAGTCGAATTGACGTAGCAGAGGCATGCGTGGAGTGTATAAGCAATCCCTCTATGGAAGGAAAGATTTTTGAGCTGGTGAACATGGGACCGAGACCGACAGAGATTGACTGGACAGCACTCTTTTCCAGTCTTGGATAATAGTGGTTCGGACAAGTTGGTAGCCACCAAAAATAGCGAACCACTCAAATAGAAACTGGAGACTCTCTGATGCAACATGAAACAGAGCAAATGTTCACAACTTTAGAGAGTCTTGTCCGAGGTTTAACGTCAGACGGGCCAGGAATTGGCAGTGAGGGCGACTATCCCTTCCGTCCCTTGGTCTGGGATACATCTAAGCAAGAGGAGTTCAGTTTCATAGAGCTTTTGAAGTATTCAGGCTTGTTAGTAGAAATACAGTTTGACGAGCTAATTGAGAACTGGCATCAAGTCAGGCTAGGTCAATATTTGGATCAGGAAGAACTCTTACTTTCTCAGGTACCAAAGTACCAATCTCTGATCGAGACATTGCGATCGCAACTCACAGATTTACAAGCTTATGAAATTAAAACTTACTTTAAAGAACCAGGTGATATTGGTAATGATGGCTTCAGAGGTTACGACCTCTTCGGGTTTATAGTTGGGCAAACGACCGATGGTGACAGGATGGGCTTTTCTCAACTGCTTCCATCTCCTGATCGGGCTGGATTTGGAGAACGTTTACCCCAGCAAACCCACTCGCCTAGCCAAGCTGCACTAGACCTAGAGAATCAACTTAAACCGATTTTGCAAGACGAACCATCAATTGTTTGGGAAGCTTCTGTTAATTTAGATGAGACAATTGAGGCACTTCTAAGGTCTGCTGGTCTCCTTGAAACCTGGCGCTTTTGTGGATTCTCTGATGAAGCGGATAACTTTTATCCATACAGGGATTTTGAAAAGTTTGTGTCGTCTCACCTTAAAGAAGCACGGCTTTATATATTAGGAAATGGCGCTTTATATAGACTTTATGTTATTGGTAGACATCAAGCTGGGGATTGGTTGGGAGTGTTAACATTAGCTGTTTGGACTTAGAGGGAGATTTTGAATCCTCACTCCAATTCACTCACCAACTCACTTGGTTCACCAGGATAGAAACTATTTGCTAGGATCTCCGTTAAACTGTACGGACACTCAACTGGAAAAGTCCGAATGGGGAGATTTGTTTCCTCAACAGCTAGGATGACACCCTTAGCATAAGCTTTCTGAAGCGCTTCCTCCAGGTGTTGTTTTAGACTAGGACTCTCTTCAAGCAATTCGGTCACTTCCAGACGTTGAATGCGAATTGTTGCCAGCCAACTACGGCTACGGCGTTGCGGTTGATATTGCCATTTCAGCAAATATCCAATCAGTACGCTCAACCGATTTCGCAGTTCCTGGCGTTGCTGTTTCCCCAAAGATTCAATCTCCTCAATTAGATTGAGTCGGTCAAGCTGGTTCCACTGATGTTTGTGGAGTAAAGACGCTTGTTCCTGCGTCCAAGCATAGAAGTCCGTTTCGTAGAGGCTGGATACAGGCATGGCTGTCTCTGAGTTCATTTCCGGCGCATGCATTAATGTTTTCCACTTAACGTTTCTATTGTAGATCTTGGGAGTTGCGTATTGGTTTATTAAACTAAAATGTAGAAATATCATAGGTTTCCCTGTCCAGTGACTGATCAAAAAATTTGATGTGCATGCTATGTCTTTTCTGAAGGGCGATCGCCAGATATACGAAGCAGACTATTTGCGATGGATAGAAACGACCATAGAAAGATTGCGGAGTCAGGACTATGCAAATGTGGACTGGGAGAATCTGATTGAGGAAATTGCGGACATGGGGAGGAGTGAGCGGAGGAGTTTAGAAAGTAATTTGATTTTTGTCCTCCTTCACTTGCTTAAATGGCAATATCAACCTGAGCAGAGAAGTGGCAGTTGGGAAGGTAGTATTATTGAGCATCGCAGGCGTATTAAGAAAGCTTTGCAAGAATCTCCTAGTCTCAAGCCCTATCTTGATGGCGTCTTTGCTGAGTGCTACACAGAAGCCGTCAAACAAGCAAAGGCAGAAACTGGTCTACCATTAGAGACTTTCCCCATGCAGTGCCTATACAAGTTGGTGGAAGTGCTGCATGATAAATTTCTCCCGGAGATCGATGTTACTGAGTTCGATCGACAGTAAGTGATGGTTGCAGTTCGACACCAGCTTCCCAATGACTGAGAATCACAGCATTAGCGGTATTGCCAATCACATTGAGTACTGTCTTAAATCCGTCTGTCAGACGATACAACCCCGCCACGATCGCCACTCCCTCAAGCGGCAGTCCTGCTGCTGATAGAACTGTTGTCATTGTAATCAATGCCGCTCCTGGTACTCCGGGTGTGCTGAATGAGACTAGGAGGCTGCTGAGAGCGATCGCTAGTAGCAGCGACGGAGTTAGGGGAATTTGATAAATTTGAGCGATGAATAGAGCGTTAAATCCCTGGAGGATCGCTGCGCCATCGCGTTTAAGGGCAGTGCCCAACGGAATGGCAAAACTGGCAATGTCCTCACGCAGCCCATATTCCTGAACGTTCCGTAAGACAATAATCTGTTCGACAGCATAGCATCCAGTCTCGCCTGGAGGCGATACCCTTCACGCACGACTTCACTGGAGAACACATACCTGCCGCTCTCAATCAACACCCTTTAAGGGCGCTACACTCTAGCAGCATGCGAACGCTCCCATTCTTGATAGGCTTCCTCGTTGCCAAAGCTATCTGTAGTTACCTTGACTTGAGGCACCGGGTGTAAGGTGGGGTTAGAGACTGGCTCGAATTTGCAGTAGCACACCACAATTTCATTAAATTCAGCACTAGAGTCATGGGATGGGTAACGGTTAACCTTGGTAACCAGCCAGTCACCCTCACGGTAATGCGTTCGAGCTTTTGGTCTAGCTGGGTCTACAAATTCAGAAACTTGGATGAACTGGTCAAATCGGTAGCCTGGTTCAGGTAAGGGGTTGTCTGAGAAGTCAAGATATTCTTTGAGAAATTTAGTCAAACCACCTACGGGGCTTCTGCGAGTCTCCCAACCAGGTTGCTTAGGTTCAGCCCTAAAAATTATCCATTTACTCATAATCCGTCATCCTTTCTCGTTGCAAAACTGATTTGTTGACCCTCAAAGATGCAATCGACACAAAGCATCAACGCTCCAGTTGGCTCAACATCGATCAGTCTCCATTATTGAGTCTACCCATCTGCTCACATTGCTCCTCATCCGTTGCCGCGTGAATATTGTACTTTTCTGGGTCTTCGTAACGACCGCTGCGGGTACGTATCATCGCGTTTGCTCCCACACAGGTAGTGATCACAGGTTTAACAAATTAGTAGCGGCTGTCTTCACTGAGGGTTCTCACTCTATAAGTCGGTCCATAGCCTGTAGAGCTTCAGTAACTAGAACCGCTTGACAACTACGGTAGCATGCAAAGCCTGACATGGAGCTGGGTTTGAGGTTGTGGCAAGAAGAGTTCCGCTGTATTGGATGCCAGTGGTTGCGCTGGTATGACTCGCAGGGGAATTAGATTACCATCAATGAAGAGCGACGAGTGGAGGCAGAAGCTAGGCTAGAACAAGCTGAACACTTATGACAACGACGGGAGAAGTGTTCGACAACATAGCATTCAGCCTCGCTTGGAGGCGATCGCACTCATTGCTCCTACTTCTGATCATCCTGTTCCTGTAACGGGTGGTTTGTGGTGTTGTTTAAATCAAACTGTCGGTTTTGGCCAAGCCGATTCTGTTGCAGACGGGGTTGGGCTGCCTGGGTGACAACAATGCCATCACGCTCATTGTTGGTGATTGTATTCTGGCTTAAATAGGGACGGGCTTCGCCGTTAATCACCAAACCATCTCGATTATGCATGATTTGATTCTGCCGAATTTGAGGTGTAGCGCGATCGCCAATCGCGATGCCGAAGCCACTTTGCTGAATGAGATTGCCCTCGACCACACCACCACTGTCACGAGTTAAGGAAATGCCGTTGCCTGTGTTCTGCGCAAACTGGTTCTCACGGATGGTAGGAGTCGCACTACCAGACACAAACACCCCCTCCCGATTGTTATGCACAAAAGTATTGCGCTCGATTGTGGGATTGCCTGCTTCAACCCAAATCGCAGTTCCGCGTGAGTGCTGGTTGGTCAGCGTCACTCCCTGCACTTGAGAACCTTTGACAGCAACCAGCGTTACATCTTGGCGTGCCCACGTCGGACTGAGAAAGCTGCAGCCTCCTTGAATCACAATGTTGCTACCCTGTGATTGGCGATCGCCGCGAATCGTGACTCCAGATTGAAGGGTGAGTGGAAAGGTCTCGCCACTGCTGGTATCGTAAGTGCCAGCACTGAGTTGAATGACCGTATCGACGCCCGCTTGCTTTAAGGCATAAGCGATTGTTTTGAAAGGTTGAGCTTGGCTACCGTCGCCGTTATCTTTTCCCTGCTGTGGATCGACGTAAAGGATGGTGGGCGATCGCTTGGAGTCTGGCGGAGTTGATTCTGAAGGGTTCTGGCTACCACCCACTCGTGAATTGGATTCCTGAATTGTCGCTTCCACCTTTAGTGCCCGATTGAAGCTGTAGCTCACTTCCACCGCTTGTCCGGCTCGAATAGCTCTGGCAGCCTCACGATAAACGTGGGCATCGGTAAGCAAGGTTCCATCCTCGCAGCGCAATTGATAATTGACTGATCGCTGCAAGCGGGGTGGATCGTTCCGTTCTTGGGATTGGTGATACTGGTCTACTTCATCGGCAGTTGGGCGGGGTGGTAAAGCTGCCCACCAAACGCCGTTATCATCTGGGCCAGAAGCGGCGGTAGCTGGTCTCTCGCCGTTATAGTTTGTGAGAGTATTGCTCTGAAATGCTTGGACTCGCTGACTGTTTAGACCGCCGCTGTCGCTGATGTGATACTCAACCCAAGTTTGCGTAGCGATGGCGATCGCCGTCTGACAGCGGGTTCGACTGATAATCTGACCGCTCGGTGTGCAACTGCTCAGTAGTAATGCTACTCCGATTGATAGTCGTCTTAGAAGTTGAGTCATTCCTTATAGGCTAAGTGTGCATAACACGAGGTGTTTGCTCCTTGGATTGGCTAGACTCAATAAATAGATGTTGAACGTCCTCAGGCACTATGGTTCAGTTCAAATCCTCCACCAGGCGGCAAATTCCTCCCCGCCCTCCAAAGGAAACACTGCCGACAATGTACGATTTGCCCAGTGACGACCCAGAGGAACCTGGTTTGCCCGACGAATACCATGACTTGCAACCTGAACTGCTAAGCCGCACTTGCCTTAGCCCCAAATATCCACCTCAACGGGTATTTATGGGCACAGACATCAACCTCTACTACGACGTTCACCATCCACTATGGTACAAGCGCCCTGACTGGTTTTGTGTTGTGGGTGTTTCCCGTTTGCACGAAGAAACCGACTTGCGATCCAGCTACGTAATTTGGCAAAGCTGGCTCTTCTGGGTATGAGGTGATAGGTTAAACTTATGTGCGACTGTTTGAGGGTTTCAGAAACTAACTTCAAGAAAAGTGCATTTGGAATTACGCTTTTGACCAGAAAATCAGAAGAGCTGTGGATAAGCTCTAATTAGCCAAAGCTGGATTTTCGTTGGAGGTTGAGTGATGACGTTTCAAGAAATTACTGAGTTAATCGAAAGCTTAGCTGAGAAAGGCCAGGACCTTGCTATTTGAGTTAATTCGCAAGCGCAAGATCGAAGCGCGACGGGCTGAGATTGCGGTAAATGCTCAGGAGACATTTAAGGTTGTGGAGATGGGGACGGCTAAACAAGAAAGTTTTGAAAAGATGAAGGCTTATCTGTTGGCGGATGATCAATTTACGCCTTCTTTGGAGGTTAA
>CAXUIV010000135.1:0-9551 GCA_964250875.1 uncultured bacterium | reverse complement strand
GGTAGTCTAACTGTTTTGGGGCAGCAAATCGAACGGGTAGAACCCAATGAAGACTTACCTAAACTCCAACAGTCATTATTCGCCAACGCTATGGGGACAACGGTGGGAGCGGTACTCGGCACAGTTCCAGTCATTCCCTACCTGGAATCGGCGGCTGGAATTTTTGAGGGTGGGCGCACTGGCTTGGTGGCGATCGTTGTTGCCGTCTTATTTTTAAGCTCAATTCCATTTACGCCGTTGTTTGTCGCCATTCCCACCTTTGCCACTGCCCCGGTGCTAGTGATGGTAGGTGTGCTGATGATGGGATGTGTCCGATATATTAACTGGAGTGATCTAACTGAAGCCATCCCCGCCTTTTTAATCATTCTCGTGATGCCCCTGACCTTCTCTGTTGCCGATGGACTGGCAGCGGGCTGTATTGTCTACCCCCTGGTGAAAGCGGTTGGGGGCACGCCTAACTCTGGGCGAGTGGGGCTATTTCTCGCCGCCATTTCTGTTGCTTACTTTGTTTTGATCACGCTACAAACTTGAGATTTAACCCATGCTCGCCTTTGTGAATTCCGGGAATGATGGCTGCACTTCTTCCGGAAATAATGGCTGATACCACTTGGTTCTGATACTCTTTTTTTTCTAACTAGAAAGTGCTTGACTTAGATGTTATTAAATATCTTGACATCGCTACTAGCTTTAAGCGGGACAGTTAGACTTGCGTTCCGCTCCTAATTCTTTGTCTGTCACCTAAAATTCCTTTACAGATGCCTTTCCTTTACCAGATTTTCCTAAATTGGAAAGTTGGTTTCCAAGAAGAACAATGCCTCCATCTCCTATTAGAAGTTATGTTTGTAGTTGTCAGGTAAACAGGGATTTGAACCATCAGTTTCATCCGGAACAGATTGAAACAGGTGATTTTGTCCCGCTTTAAGCTAGTAGCCCTTGATATCAAAATATCTGCTGTAATCTTGGCATCGAGTATCTTAAATTCAAGGTAAATAGGCAGGAGGGATTGCATAATGAATGAACGGACGATTTATCTTCTAGCGGCACTTGCGGGCGGTGCGATTCTACCTGTTCAAGTCGCTCTCAACACATTGCTACGTCGCTACATTGGTGTTCCAATGCAGGCTACGTTCGTTTCATACCTAGCGGGTACTTTAGCATCGCTCTCGATCTGCTTGTTTGCGCGGTATCCGCTTCCTGCTTCGACTTCTCTCGCTCAAACGTCCTGGTGGATGTGGATTGGTGGCTGTTTAGATACGTTATATATTTGGTCAACGATTTCTGCTACACCTAAGATTGGTGCTGCGCTCGCACTCGCGCTCACGATCGCAGGTCAGATGATCGCAGCACTATTTTTGGAACACTATGGGGCGATTGGGTTGGCA
The DNA here is from genome assembly GCA_964250875.1 of uncultured bacterium. Lineage (GTDB taxonomy): Bacteria > Cyanobacteriota > Cyanobacteriia > Cyanobacteriales > Chroococcidiopsidaceae > CAXUIV01. The sequence goes on along the minus strand of CAXUIV010000135.1, from coordinate 8,169 downwards.
AAGTATCCGGCTAGTCCAACCCGAATTGCAGGAGTTGTATTTGTGATTTTGGGTGTTTCGTTAGTTGCCTATGTCGAGCAATGATTGAATTGCGCCTGAACCCAATAATCGCTACTTTTTCCATAAATGGTGTAAATGAATTCTCAATCTGATTTTGTTCTCGTGCGTTCGCTTGGGTTTTCATACGGAGTTTACTGTGAGTGCTTTTTTGATGAATCAGCCTTTCTGTAAAGACGTTACATGTGTCTCTACAGATTATTCACGAGCGTCATAACATCTGCCTTTGCATCAGTTGAGCAAACAACCCTGGTTGACGTGCTAACTGGTGAAAATTACCGTGCTGCACGATTCTACCGTTTTGAAGAACATAAATCCGGTCAGCGTGACGGATAGTACTGAGTCGATGAGCGATCGCTACCCGCGTCACCTGTAGCTGTTCTAGGCTTTGACTGACAATTGCTTGAGTTCTATTGTCTAAAGCGCTAGTCGCCTCATCAAATAGTAAAATTCGAGGTTTCAAGACCAATGCCCTAGCGATCAACAATCGCTGTCGTTGTCCGCCCGAAAGATTACTACCTCCCTCACTGACAAGGGTGTGCATTCCCATTGGCATCCCGGCAATATCATCTGCTAAACCTGCCATCCGAGCTGCTTCCCAAGCCTCATCTAGCGTAATTAAAGCACCGCTAGCAATGTTGTCAAAAATAGGAGCTGACATCAAGCGACTATTTTGCAGCACCACACCTAACTGACGGCGCACGGCATGCAGGTCTAGCTCAGTCAAATCTTGTCCGTCATAAGACACGCGGCCAGAGTTAGGGAATTCAAACCCCAAGAGTAACCGCAATAAAGTTGACTTACCGCTGCCTGAAGGTCCGACGATCGCAATAAACTCTCCAGATCGGACGTGAATACTGATATCATCTAGCACCAACGGTCCAGCGTCAGCGTAACGGAAACTGACACGCTCTAAAGCCATGCTGCTCAATCTCCCCGGATCTGCCTTGGTCAAATCGATCTCTGGTTGAGCTAAAATAATTGGTTCAGCTCGTTTCCAGAGCGGCAGGACTTGCAGAACTTCGACAACGGTAAGACTCAAGCTCGCTGTAGCGCTCATAAAAGTGCCAAAAGCCGCATTAAACGCGAGAAAAGTGCCAGTGGACAGGCCATTTTCTGATGCACGCGACTGCTCAATCAAGCCAGCAGCAAACCAGAACAAAGCGGCAGTGGTTAAGGCTGGTAGAATCTGATTGACGACAGCCAGGAAATCTTCAATCTTTTGGGTACTCAGCATCAGTTTGAGCTGCTCGGCATATTGTTTGCCCCAAAAGGCAAAGGCACGAGCTTCCGCTTTGGCAACTCGGAGCTTGGCGACTGAGTTAATCAACTGCACCATCACGCCAAAAATCTGTCCTTCTCGCTCAAGTAGGGGGTGGACTTGCCGCACAGTGAGAATCCCAGCGGCGATCGCGATGGCACCACTGAGTAGGGCTACGACACTCGCTACCAGAGCTAATTTGGCACTGTAGTAAAACAATAGTCCCAAGTTGAGCAACGAAAACAGACTGGAGAAGATCGTTCTCAACACTGTGCTACCCACACGGCGGCGAATTTGACCGATCGCACTCGCACGAGAATTTAAGTCACCAACCGAGTAGGCGCGAAAAAAGTCAGCCTTCAGGTTCAACAGTCGATCCCACACTCCTGCTTGCAGAGAAGAGTCAGCAAAGGTCTCCAATCTGATCGTCGCCAACCCTTGAGCGAGCTGAAACAGCATGCTGCCAAAGGCTGCCGCCGCTAAGCCAAAAGCAATTTGCAGCAGCAATCCCCGATTGGCATCTGGAATTGCTCTGTCAACCAGGATAGCGATCGCTTGAGGCACAAGCATCCCCAGCAAGGAAACAGCAACTCCCGTCAAGATAATGACTACGATTTCTTTGTGATGTCCCCGCAAGGCAAAGGCAAGCAAGCCCAGAAGATTCAGTTTTTTTGGCAAAGGTTTGTAGAAGACGTAAGCAGTTGCAGCTAACGCCGCCGCCGTGTCAGAATTCACTGGAGTCAGGGTTTGTTTTAACGGCTCGAAGAGTTCGTAGCAAGTTTTCTCTCCTGGCAGCAGTGCTACCGGCTGCTTGTCCTCATGCGTATATGCCAGCATCGGGCCGCCATCCTGATTCCACCAACCATTTTGTAACTTAATGGGTCGAATGCGGATTTGGGAAGCGCGAGCGATCGCCTCTACTGGCTGTACTTTGAGGTTAAATGACTCTGGCGGACGAATTTCAATCCCCAAACTATGTCCGACTGCACCAGCAGCGATGAGTAATGCTTCATCTATTGCATCGGGAGCGGTAGTAAATTTCGAACTATGACCCAGTGGGCTGACCTTTGGCGGTGACAGTACAGATGACAGGTCTCTTAACGTCTCTTGCATCAGCTGACGCTCTAGACGCTCTCGTGCTTGAAATCTGAGTAAGTCTGCGTCCATTTCCCGCTGTTGCAGTCGATCGAGACTACTGAGGAAATCAGCGTGTAGTTGAGCCAAACCGCTCAGGATAAGAGGCATCGAGGAATCGCGAATTGGTTTGGGCAGGCGCGGCATCGTTACCGTGGAGGTGTCAACAATCCCGATTTGATGCATCCAGCCTTCGATTAAAGCTGTTGCCTCGCCCTTAACCTCAGCAAAAAACTGGCTGAAGGCTTCAATCGATATCTCTAACAGTTCTGTCTCTTCTAACGCTACTGCCTCTAGACGATGCCGATCCTCCCCTATGAGTGCGGTGGCAAACATCGCTTGCCCAGATCTCGTACTGAATAAATAGCGGCGAACCGAGCTAATACCGTTGTTGCGCGTGCCAGCAAACAGTGCTAAGCTGCCCGATCTCACAACCCAAACTGCTTGCTCCTCATCTAGCGGTAGCGACTGGTTGGTTTTTAGGTAATAGGATTGCCCTGGAATATCGATCTGTCGGTCGGCAAGCCCCTTCATCTCTGCATTAGGGGTTTGGGAGTCACTCCAAAAGTCAGGGAAGCATGGGAGAGAGGGAAGAGATTGGAGAGCAGGGGAGTAGGAGATTGGGGGAATCTCCCCTGCCCCCCTGCCTCTTCGGTCATCACTCGTTCCTGTAACTGTCTGTATCGTTTCTGCCTCACTGCATAGTTGCCTGTATGCACCCTCAATCGACTTTAACTCTTCATGAGTTCCCTGTTGAACAACCTTTCCGCCTTCAAGCACAATAATCAGATCGCAATCCCGAATCGTCGAAAGTCGGTGCGCTACGACGATGCAACTGCAACCTCGCAACCGCAAATTTTGGGCGACAATTTTTTCGGTCTCGGCGTCCAAGGCGCTAGTGGCTTCATCCATTACTACAATCGTGGGATTATTGACCAAAGCACGAGCGATTTCTAGCCGCTGTCGCTGACCGCCACTCAAATTCGTCCCACCTTCATAGAGAGCTGCATCATAGCCACATGGCAATGAGAGAATCACATCGTGTACTGCTGCATCACGGCAGGCGCGAACTAAACTACTGTCCGGTACAGTCGGATCCCAGAGCGTTAAATTATCTCTAACGCTGCCAGCAAACAACAAAATTTCTTGCTCTACGGTGGCAAGAGAATTAGCCAGCACAGAACGCTCGATCTGCTTTCTGGGCAATCCATCAAACAGGACTTCTCCCGACCAAGGTTCGTACAACCCACACAGAAGTTTGGCAATCGTAGACTTCCCAGAACCACTTCCACCCACTAACGCAACTCGCTGCCCTGGCTGAAGCTCAAGATTAAAGTTTTCAATCACCGGGGGTGCAACTCGGCTATAGCCAAAGGTGACGTTGCGGAGTTCGACCTTGCCCCGCAAGCGAACTGAGTAGGGGAAGGGAGTCATCTTCTCTTTGTCCCTCTGTCCGACTTCGAGCTGCGGATCGACTTGGTTGCTCAAAACATCATCAAGACGGTCGAGATTGCCTTCCATCTCTTGCAACTCGCTTCCCAGGCTCATCAGATTACTGACCGGGTCCAAAAATCGTTGCATCATCCCTTGAAATGCAACTAGCATGCCGATGCTGATGACCCCATCTATCACTCGCCAACCGCCTACAGCTAAAATCAGCATTTGGGCGATCGCTGATAGAAAGATTGGCAAAACTGCTACCGCCTGGTTCGTCACCTCTAATTCTTGTCGGGCGTTGATTGCCAAAGCGTAGTGACCTGCCCACCGAGAGAAGAAAGCTGACTCTAACCCAGATGCTTTGAGCGTTTCCATGCTCTGAAGACCAGAGATCCCGACACCGCTGACCTTGCCATACTCCTGGATCAGCTTGATGTTCGCATCTACGCGCCGCCTTCTCACCCACTGCAAGATGGCGAGATTGAGTAGCACGAAGGCGATCGCGATTGCCGTCAGGACCGCATCGTATTGCAGCATGACAACTGCATAAACAACGATCGTCACGGCGGCGATCGCGGTTGTCGCTAATTTTCCCGAAAGCAGATTGGCAATACTATCGTTGAGTTGAATGCGGCTACTGATTTCTCCGGCAAACCGTTGCTCGTAAAAACCGAGCGGTAGGCGTAAGAGGTGCCACATAAACCGACTTGTCATTCTCACGACTAGCTCGATCTTCAGCCGCCGCAGAGACTGTAACTGTAGCAGGGTTAAATATCCATTCAGGAGGGCGATGGAGATGATTCCCACAATCAGCGGTCGCAGCCACTCGTGCTTACGCTGAATCAAAATATCGTCTACAAATATTTGAGAGAAGGTAGGGATAGCTAGTCCTGGAATGACCAGTAAAAATCCGGCGACGAGGGCGTAAACGAGTGCGCCAGTTGAGCCAGATCGCGATCGCAGGGCGCTGACAACACTTCGTCTGCTTCCTCCCTGTTGAAATTCTGGGTTGGGTTCTAGAAGGATTAATACACCTGTGTAAGCGCCGCTGAATTCCTCTAAAGAGACACTACGCGGTCCAGTAGCAGGGTCATTAAGATAGAATCGCCCTTTGCTATATCCCTCTACAACCAGGAAATGGTTGAAATTCCAAAAGACAATGTAGGGATGTTTGAGTTTTCGCAGGGCAGATAAGTTGGTTTTAAAGCTCCCGCCCTTCAGATGATAATCCTTGGCAGCTCGCACAATATTAAAGGCGCTCACTCCCTGGCGCGATACGCCGCAGACTTGCCTCAGTTCTGCTAGTGGCACAATGCGACCGTAGTAACCTAAGATGATTCCTAATGCCGCTGCACCGCACTCCACTGCCTCCATTTGCAACACAGTCGGAGTATGACACCGCCAACCTTCACGCCCTAATAACATTTTGGATTTTGGATTTTGGATTTTCAAATGCTTGCTAGGAGCCTCGCCACATCAATAGATGCCACTCCAGGTTCTCAAAATTGGTAAGACAAACGTAATCGGGGCGCGTTCTTCTACAGTCACTCGTACTGTGGTCGTGGTTCCAGAAGTGACCTCCATCTGTGGACCACGGGAAGACGACCATTTGTAGCCGCTTTCTGTGTGAGCATCGGGCTGTAGTTGGGCAAAAACTTGGATTTGGGCACCAGAGGACATTAAATCTTGCACGACTTCCGGACTACCGACAACACTCAACGCCCCCTCTTTCGTGACCGGAAAAGCTGACACTTTGCTAACCGAGCCAATGATACCGCCGAAGCGTTCCCGCTGTACGTTCGTTGGCGTTACTTGCAGCTTCATTCCTGATTGAATTTTTTTTCCGTCACTGACTGGAAAAAAGGCGATGCTGAGCAGTTGGGCTGATGGCTGTTGGGCGGCGATCAACCCAATTCGCGTTCCCCGCTGAATCACTTGCCCAGGTGTAGCAGAGATTTCTAGCACTCGTCCGCTGTAATCACTTTTAATCAGGCTGTTGTCTCTTAATTGCTGTTCAAGTAAAGCAATGTTGCGCTCGACTTCCTGAATTGGTCGTTCTCGGTTGGTTGATGTTTCCAGGTCTTGTTGTGCCACAGCAGCTTGTTTGCTGTCCACCTGCTTCAACTGGGTTTCGAGATCTCTCATTGAGTTGAGGTTTTCCAGGTATTGGCGTCGTGCATCTGCTTCTTTAACATCCTGTTGCTTCAGTTGTGACTCGGCTTCGCTCATCTGAGAAACAGCATTTAAGTACTCCTGCCGCGCTTGCAGCACTGTATCGTTAGAAACAGCTCCCTGCTTTGAGAGCTGCTGGCGGCTTAATAATCTTTGTTTGTACGTTGGCAGCAACTCTCGTAAAGCCTGTAGGCGTTGCTGTAGGTCGATGCGGTCATGCGCGATCGCATCTAAACTTTTTTCCTGAAGAATTGGCGTTAGCTTCTGAGTTCCCTTTAGGCTTTGCTGCAAACTGTGGCGCTGTTGCTGCACTGCCTGGGTATCTAAACCCTGCCGCTGTCGTTGCAATGAACTTGCCTCACGGTCTTGCACAAGGAGCTGTATTCTTTTGCTACGTGCTAGCTGGAGCTGCTTGGTGAGTTCTTCTTGATCTAGGGTGGCTAGCACCTGTCCAGTCTCAACCCAGTCACCAACGCGGACATTCATTGCCTGCAATTTACCTAGACTTGATGACTGGAACGACACAACTTTACTGGGGTACACCAATATTCCATGACCTGCGATCGTAATTGGGATACGACCTAAGATTCCCCAAGTTAATCCTGCTGCTACTAATGAACCAATCGCAGCTAGAGGTAGCCAGTTCTGTGGGCTGACAACCTGCATAATTCGATCTATTTGCTCTGGAGAAGCAGCGCGCTCCAATGCTTCCTGGCGGAACAGTTCATCTTTTTGACTAACCATATAACACCATCTCATGATTTCGCAGACAACATCAATTGTGCCAATAGATGCAAAACTGTATTTCTTCAGAGTATAGAAGTAGCAACAATTACATTTGAAATTGCCGAAGTATTAAGTAGTATCATAATGCCTTTTCTTCAATATATTTCCGGTTGACATTCAATAAAAGATCGTCTACTCTTAAAACGTGTTTTAGAACTCCCAGGAGGGATTCAATGCTAACTTCAAATTCAGAAGACCAAGACATTTTTGTGGAACTCCTTGACGACGAAGCAAAAGCTGTATGTGGAGGAACTTCTACCCTTTCAGTCAAAGAACTTGAGCTGGCTTTCCAAGGTGTAAAATTCAATTCACCTGGCCTCAGTTTTTCTGTCGGGCAAGGACTTATTGAATTAAGCAACGTAACCGCTTCCCTTCCTTTCTAGTCATAGAATGGCAATTGAATCGTTCTAGTCGAAGAAGCTCTCAGCATATGCTGAGAGCTTCTTCTTGAAGAAGTGGTGGAGAGAAGTAACCTGGCTCCCCTTTCGTTGGGATTGTTTGGCAATAAAGGTGCTGGCAACCAATGTATCAGAGGCATTCATAATTTTTATTTGTGCTAAGCCAAGGGCAATAGCAATTTATCACACTATTGACAATACAAAAAAAACTCAGAAATATATTTCCAAATTAGGAAATTAACTTTCCAATATTGGAAAATTAACACCATTTGGACATAGTTTTGAGTTTAGCGATCGCCTTACCCAATCACAATCTCATCGTGCTAATCATAGGAGCCATCCTCACACATCACGCGAACACATGGAATAACACTCAAGCTTGACGCGACACAATTCGTACTCAGTGTAACAAGCGATATGAGTGGGCATGTATAACAGCCAATCTTTAGCTGCTTCCTGGTTATACAATGCCTTAACTCTATTCAGCAAAAGAAGCTGTGTTTTGAGAAAACACCAGAATCTGAAAACCATCCATCTATTCCTAAAGTTGTAACTAAAATCTGTCTAATGAAGCATAGAAATTAGCCTTCTTTGAAGTTTATGTATGCAACTGTGTTTGTAGAAGCAAAATTCAAGCACAATTATTTTTCCGAAAGATTGTTCATTGCGACTCCAATTAAAATTGTTTAGTTTGTTTCTACATGTCTAGTTGTTTTACTGAGGTTGTGTATTACTAACTTGACCTCCAAGGAGCTATCAGATGAATCTAGTTTGTTAGACACACTCATCGCTACAATTTCACTGATACTTTTTTACACTGAATCTAAGTACAAAAAATGAAGGAAAATTAAGAACAATGTGGTTTGCTATACCCTACTTATTCTTAGGTTGCTTCACGGGCACAGTTAGTGGAATGTTGGGCAT
>CAXUIV010000134.1:0-9569 GCA_964250875.1 uncultured bacterium | reverse complement strand
ACTAGTAGCTCTTCCCTGAATCTATACTCAAGCGAACCGTCACTAAAACATAAAGAAAAAAATCAAGGGTGAGTCCCCAAAGACCCGTTTCTGAAAGGTTTTTCATAACTAGAAACATCAAGAATATCAGGGGTAATGCTGATTCGAAGTGTCTACTATTGCTCATATAAGCAACTCCTCGAATCACATTTTGTAAGAATGAGAGAACATATAACGTCAATCCAACTAAACCTAAATCTATGGTTAAATCTAAAAAACCATTGTGAGAATGGGGTGCGACCCAACCTGAATTAGTCTTGATTGAAGCAGCAGGATTACTGCTTCCTTGCCAGGGTTGCCAAAAACCTATGTATCCGTAACCAAGCAACGGTCGTTTTATAATTGCTTCCACTACCTTGGGCCAAAACTCTGTGCGGCCTGTAAGTGTAAGATCCTTGCCGAGGGCACCCAAAATGGTCTCTAGCTGCTGTGTTATGACAAAAGAAACATAACCACCTACAATAATAAGAATTATAATCATAACAAAAGCATAAGCTGAACTAAAACGCCTTAGAAAACGTAGCAGCCCTAAAAAAACAGTTAATACAATAGAAATACAGATAGCTCCTTCAGAATGAGCCAGTATCATGACAAAAAATGACAGAGCTGCTAGTGCTAGAGACTTCCAACGGTACTGTGGTTTATCAACAGACTGTACGTACCACAATATTATGTTCAATGCCATTAAAGATCCCAAAGGGTTTGGGTGACCTAGAACTCCTTGCCAACCTTGCTTGTCTGAATTCACTCCAATAGAGGGCATCAGTAAAGAAACTGGTATGCTTGCTAGAGCAATATATGTGCTGCTCCATCGCCATAGGCTAACTAATTCTTGCCAACTATATCGACTACTAACATGAGTAGCGTAAGTAACTGTACCTAACAGAACTATGCTAGCTTTCATAGTGATCTCAGGAGTTGCCGACCAAAGTGCAGAACAAACTCCAACAATAAGCAGAATTCCTAAAAAAGGGTTTTTAAAGAGCAGTAACGTATTGCCGAAAAAATAGCGGAATCGCGCTCTCAAAATAAAAATCACGTATGCATAAATACTGAGTTGTGGAATCGCACCCGCAGGCGTTATATCAAGTTCACTTAAAGCACTAGGGTTTAATTTAGAGAAGGGGAAAAATGTAACTCCCATCATTGACAATAAGAAGATAGAAATCCAACATTTTTCTACGTTCTTAGCAAATTTTTCTCTAGCTGCATATTTGAATAACAAGAAGGGGTAGATCGCAAAAGTAATCAATATGAGGCAGAAAAATATAGGGCTTGAGATTAAATCTAACAAAATTTCACTCCTGAGTCATTCGTCAGTCAAGTAGCACTACTGATCGTTAATTTCATCTGGAGTTCTGTGTAGCGTTCCTCGATCGAGTGCGTTACGCTCGAATGCTCGTCATTTAATAAAGGGATCGGAGTTCAAAGTCCCCCTTAATAAGGGAGGTTTAGGGGGATTTAGGGGGATCTCCATTGTTTTGATACACAACAGCTAATTCAAACATCCCCCTATCGGTTTAGGAGTGACCAGCATGTTCTCTAGTTTTAGCTGTAACTTTCTGACTGGAGTACTCTCCAGCAGAGTATTCCTTAGCATAGTAAAAGTAGCTGTCAGGCTCGTTTTCCACAATGACGCCATCGATCACTAAACCGAGAACCTTCTGACTTGATCGCTCCAGCAACTCTTTAGCACCAGCAGCACTCGTAGAGTTGACAACTCCTGGTCGTGCTACCAACAGCACACCGTCCGTCATCTTGCCTAAGGTCAGAGCATCAGCTGCCAGAATCAGGGGAGGGGCATCAAGGATGACAAAATCATAGATGGCAGAAAAGTCCTCAATCAGCGAAGCCATTCGCATAGAGTCAAGCAGCGCTAAGGGATTAGGAGGAATAACCCCGCATGTGAGCACATCCAGGTTATCCATAGCCGCATTCACAACCGCCTTGAATTCTGCCTGACCGACAATAACATCACTCAAACCTGCTGCATTGGTTAATTCCCAAACGTGGTGCTGTATCGGATGGTGCATGTCTGCATCCACTAGCAACACCCGCCGTCCCAGTTGAGCCATAGCTGCGGCTAAATTGGCAGAGACTGTAGATTTACCCTCTTTCGGCACAGAACTCGTGACAACAATGACTTGCAGTGGCTTATCTGAACTGAGAAACTTCAGGTTAGCTTGAAGCATCCGGTACGTTTCCGCGATCGCCGACCTCGGAGTGTCTCTTACAGGAAGTTCTGGCACAGGCCATTCTGCATTCCTCCGATGCAGCGGAGCTTTCTTTTTCAAAGAAGGAATAGCTCCCAGCAAGGTGTATCCAAACGCCTCTTTCGCTTCTTTAAGGGTTTTAATGGAGGTGTCTATAATCTCCAACACGATCACGATGGCTGTAGAAAGCAGGATGCCCAGTACACCCCCTAGAACCAGGATAATTTTCTTCTTACCGTTTGAGGGATGCTCAGGCACTAAAGCAGCCTCAATGATGCGAGCATTTCCCACATTTTGGTTTTCTGCCACCCGGACTTCTTGCAGCTTTTTCAACAAGATCTCATAAGTAGACTGGGCCGCTTCTACTTGCCGCTGGAGTTCCCGTTGGTCCTGTTCCAATTTAGGCAGCAGATTAACCCGCTCTTGGTAAGCAACCAGAGTATCAGATAGAGAAGCTAAATGACTGGCTAGACCTAGGCGCTTCACATCTGATGCCACAAAATCTTCAGTCACTTGTCGTTTAACCGGACCCATCTGCAAATCTCCAGAGGCAACCTGCTTCTGACCCAGAAATTGTTCCACCTGCTTTTGTACGAGTGTTTGAAGAGCTTCTTTTTTAGCCTTCAGCGCTTCTATTGTAGGGTGGGTGTCCCAGAAGCGGGTCTGTTCTTGTGCTAACTGTCCTTCCATCTGCTGCAAGTCTTCAAGCAGCTTTTGCAACCCAGCATTGTTGAGAGAATCTACGGCGATCGCCTCTTGGGAATTCATCCCCACTTTGTGCTGGAGATCGGTAAACCGAGCATTCTCATCCGCTAACTGAGCCCGAGTATCGGCAATATCGCTTTCTAACTTCTGCATCGCCGCCACTTCCGCATTGGCTTCCTCGTTGAGGGCGACAACATGGTTTTGTTCCTTGAATTGACGCAGAGCTAGTTCTGCTCGACGAACAGTCGCCTCTGTTGCAGGCAACTGCTTAGCAATAAAATCACCAGCTGCAACTGCCTCAGCCCGATTGGTGAGTACATTATTTTCTATATACAGGCTCATGAGTTTGTTAACCACTGCCGCAGCTTTTTTAGAGTCGCCGCTCGTGTATGAAACCTGCAAGATATCCGTTGCTGTGAGATTCTTCAGCTTGACTTCCGATCCGAGTTCCTCAGGTTTATCTCTAAGATCCAGAGTTGCTATAGTCTTTTGTAAAAGAGGCAAGGAGCGGACCACCTCTATCTCTGTATTGATCGGACTACTCTTTTGATCTAGAGTATCGAGCTGTCCTATTTGCTGTCCCACTCCTGTTAAGGAAGAAGTCTGGTCTGTCCTTTTAATTAAGAGCTTTCCTTGCGCTTCATAGCTTGGCTTTTGAGAGGAGGCTTGCACGGCGGCGATCGCGATCACACAACCCAGCACACCCACAGCAGGTAGCCAACGCCGTTTTAAGCTCAACCAGTACTTTTTAAAATCTAAACTTATAGCTTCTGGAGATTCCATAAAAGACTCAGGCAATGGGTTAGGGACAAAACAGCGGCAGTCAGCACGAAGCTTAGCGTTACCCATATCCTCTATCCCACTGAAATTTCACTGAAAACTTCGGGGTGGTAGTCAATCACCGCAGCGCCACCTCAGTGAATGTACAGTGCTATTGAACTCCAGATCTCTGATAAAAGCGCCTGACAAAAAGCGTAAAAGGACCAACAGCCTTGTCACCAGAAGCTCGCACCCGTACAGTATAAGTCCCTGACTTGGGGATGCGGACATCCAGCCACGAGTTGGTAGTGCCATCGGGGCCATCATCATTTTCGTCCACAGTGGTGCCATCTGCTGCCAAGAGTGAGACAAAGGTGTCAAACCGATCAGACTTCAATTCAATCACCACTTGGTTCCCAGCAGTCAAACTTACAACATAATCGCGAGCAAATCCCCCCTGTCCTAAAGGAATATCCTGAGCCGAAAGCGTATCCGTAATTGGCTTACTAATCGGCAAAGGAATAGGTTCATAGACCCGGTTTGCCGCCGCTGTGATCAATTCTCCGTCTTCACAAACAGCCCGCTGGGGCACGTTGAGTCGAAACAACTTCTCCAAAGTTTGAATGCGCCGCCGTCGCCTAGCTAAGCGATAGGTATGGTACATTCCCAATGAGAGCGTAATCAGCAGGTAAAGGAAAAACAGCAGCTCAACCCTTTGAAGAGCGTCTGGAGGTGAACTAATATCGTGGCTCTGTTCAACTGAGCATGGCTGCCCTAAGTGAAGCGTTTGTGGCTGGTTGGGATCGGTGTTTGGCATAGTCTGGGTGAGTAAGAGGCTGACGCAGGCTTCTAATCCTCTGTAAAGGGTTAAAGGCCATGAGACTGAGAATCAACTAATGCTGATTCTCAAGATACCTAATTTCTCACCCGACGGCAGAGGAAAAATCTTATGCATAAGTAGATTTTTCCCTTAAAAGCACCAATAAGTGTCGTAGCCCTCTGAGCCACAACACTCGATCAAGGGGGGATCGAACCTTGCACCTCCATTAGGAAATAGTGTTAGGCAATACGCCGACGGCGCAGCCTCAGCCCAGCCATTGCCCCTACACCCACAATTGCCCCTGCTGCACCAGGTTCTGGAACGCTGGCGGTTTGCGCTCCAACTAGAGCGAAGTCGGAGTTAGAAGCACCTTTTGCTACTGTACTCGTACCCTGTATCGCATTCAGATTGGGTGTCAGGCTGAAACCACTGACGAGCATGTCTCCGAAGGGATTGGAAATTTCGTACTCGCCAGCCTTACCCTCAATAGAAGGAGACAAATTCTTGACGCTAGCAGCAGATGTGGTGCCGTTAAATGACCATGTTGCTGTAGTATCACCTGTGACTGTCAACAATCCCCTGAGACTAGACCCTAAAGGTGTTGCCAGCGCCATTTCATAAACCTGGTCGCCGTAGACACCCGGTTGATACAAAAAGCTCAAGTCCAAAGCAGTGACTTTCTGGATAGATTTGAAGCCAACAGAAAGTGACTCATCATCGTCGATCTCACCATACGACTGGTCTGCTGCCAGGTTGTTTGCGTCTGCGGCAACTCCAAACCCGAGAACACCTCCTACTGTCTTATAGGTAATTTGGGGGTTTGCGACTCCATCCTTTTGAGCTGTGATCGTGAAGAAGTTATTAACAGTACAGGTTGTCTGAGCAAAACAAGCTTGGCCAGCGTCAGCAGTTGTAAAAGCGGCGGCATGAGCAGGTGCATTCGCAGCAATCAAGCTGCTAGCAACTAGGCCCATGCAAGCTGAAGCTCGTTGGAAGAGGAATTTATTGGTAGAGATAAATTTCATGCTGGTTTCACCCTTAACATCTGATGAAACAAGATTAGCTATTAAGTTATAAAGATAAAAAGGGAGGAATCCACTTTTTATTCAAAGATATGGTGAGAAAATTGGGGTGAAAGCAAGTAGACATTTCCGCATTTCCACGCAGACAAGTTTATTAATTTAGAGATAGAGAAGTAAAAGGATTTAAGACTAACCTAAGCAATCAGTAATTTTACAGGTTTTGCAAAGCAACCTTTAAGATGTAACGGGCAAACTCTATTTTTTGATAATTATCTGCTTGTGGTGCGGGCTTCTTGCCCGCGCCATCTCATTGATAGGCAAAATGCCTGTCCCCAAGTAATGTTGCATCCCTGAAATGTTATTTTTCCCAGCCGTCAGTAGCCGCTGACGTTATTTATGCCTTCGTCCACGCTCTCTTTCTTGAGAATAGAATTCCCAGTCCTGCAACTAAACCCAAGCTGAGCGTAGCTGTAGCTTCAGGAACTTCCTTTGGAGGCTGCTGGTAGTCATATGTAACCTTAATGAGGTCTGCTCCAGCAAAGGTATCCACATAAGAGGCAATATTGCCCGTTCCTTTAATGGTCGATGTAGCTAGAGCTGAAAACAAAAAGTTTAGAGTTCCAGCACCAGTAAACAAGTTCAAGAAGGAACTGCCAGTAAAAGTCTGGGTGCCAGATGCTTCTGCTGTTAGTCCATCCAGCTTTCTGCCAGAGGCACCTGCAAAATCCGTTGTGCCATCGTAGCTAGCAACAGACGTCACCGTCTCACTTTTCGGACTCAGGCTCAGCAAGGAAGTTCCGTCTGGCAGATCCAGATTTAGATTCCCTGCTAGATCCACTGTCACCGTAGCAGGTTGCGCATCCAGGTTTTCAAAACCTGCATCTCCTTGAACCCGTCCCGTGAAATCGACCGTAACACCGTCGAGAATACCTTGCGACGGGTTAAACTGTTCGATAGCGATAGGCTGATCGATGATGTTCGTTCTAGTGGGTGCGAGCGAAGCAGTTTGCGTCAGCGTAAATGCATCGGCCATACCTGCGGTCGCTATGATACCTGTAAACGCGGTAGCAGCGGTCAGAGTACCCCAGTTTTTTGCTTTCATCAATTTCCATTGATACTACCCCTCTTAACATAAGAGTTGTTCACTAAAAATTTAAATTTCTATAAACTCTTCATCAAAACTTTACACTGCTAGTCCTGTTTTTAAAGATGCGATAAAGCCAGCCCAGGTTTACACGAAGCATCTGTAAAGAGCAGCTCAGTAGCAGTAGTCTTTAATACATTTCTAGGCTCGTCTATTAATGTAGAGACGTTGCCTGCAACGTCTCTATATGCTTCAACTGAGCGACGCCAAGATTTCCAACTCCAGAGCATTCCCAAAGTTATACGTATCGTGGTCGTTGATGTTCGTATCGCTGAGTTCCAGATTATAAAAATCCACAAACTGATCGTCGAAATAGGGACCTGCGTGCCAGGTGCCCTGATTTAACTTGATGAAACAGTCACCCGGAATCCGGAAAGCAGCGATCGCCCCTAACTCTGGTTGAGGTGCCTCTGTAGGCGGAGCAACCGCAATCAGCCACTCCTTTCCTCCCAAAGAGCCTAAACACTGAGTGCATTTGACATGGCGGGTAATCGTGTGAAACTTACGCCCCTTGTTCTGAAGACGCATGATATAGAGACGGGGAATGCCGTTCTGGAGTACTAGCTGAGCCTCGGCTTGAACATCATAGGGCTTTCCGTCAATACTCGCGTAGATCACTTGACCATACGGCTGAAAGCTTTCTGCTGTAACAGGTTGAGCATTTAGTTCAACTAACTTAACCGTAGCCATAACACAGCTTCAAAATACAGTTTAGAACTACAGCGTATTCTACTAGATATGCATCTGGAAAGCATGCGAGTAGATGTATCATGCGCACTTACAGGTCTGCCCTTGATAGCTTGGGTACAAATTCTGCTGGCACTTTTTCCGGCGATGGCAGTCATTCAAAGTAATCCTGCTGGATCCCAACAGGTAATATTTTGACCCGGTTCCACCTCCGTAAGAATAGCAACACTGTCTATGCCATCGCGACGACCTCCATTTCAGACAATCAACCGTTACCGCCGTCTTCTGTCAGTATTAACAGGCTCAGTAATAGTCTTAGTAGGGAAAGCCATCTTTTATATAGCCCCTATCGCAGCAGTCGAATATCAAATTGACATTTCTGGTAAGCAATACTACGGCTGCATATTCGGTGATTCTATTTCTGCTGGTGTGGGCAACACATTTGGTGATAACACCTACAATTTTGCCGTGGGTGGACTTAGTTCAACTTCGTTAGTTGAACAGTTGAAAAAGTTGGTGCCGACGAATGTAAAATGCCAAACGGCAGTTATTGCTATTGGTACAAATGATGCCGCCTACGGAACGAGTGATGTTCAATTTATTCAAAATATGGAGGAATCGATCTCCCTGGTGCAATCCATGGGAGCGAAACGAGTCGTCCTCATTCCGGCTTTTTACTCAACTGTCGCTGCAAGCTACAACCCCAGACTAGCAGGGACAACAACTAGAGTGGAGGAAATCAACGCTCTAATTCGTCGAGTCGCCGCGATAGATAATGTTCCAGTTGAGGCTGGAGGCATACAACCTTTATTTGACGACAGAGCATTGAAGGAAGATTTGACCAAGGACGGTGTCCATCTCAACGCCAAGGGTGTAGAGATATATAAAAAGGCTCTATTAAAAATACTAAACTATACACCTTAAATATATCCAACCTCACATATAGCTATATAGCAATCACAGACGGTCTCAGAATATCCCTCTGCGCTCTCTGCGTCTCGGCGGTTCGCCATAGTACTCGACTTAGCTTGCAGAAATCAACCCTTTGATATAAAGTGGTTGACATAAGCTGTCAAGCTAACCAACAGCATCTTACACGTACTGATCCCTTAAACTTGTATCAGTAAATAAACCGTAACTCCCCTTCCAAAACCTTCCATTTTTCAACTATGTCACCCAGAAAAAACAGAATTGCTAGTCGCCGCCATCTATTGTTGGCGTTGCCAGGTTCATTGTTAGCTCTAGCGCTGAAAAGCGCTCTTCTTTGTAGTCCTAGCTTCGCTGCATCACAACTCGCCTTCGAATATGGACCATTGGAGGAATCAATCTCTGTTAAGAACTTAAGAACTTATATCGAAACGAAAAAGGCTCCTCCAGATATCAAAAATCTCTTGAGCCTGATCGGTTCTAAAAACGAAAAAAAACTACAGGGGTTCGCCCAACAGAAGTTCTCCCTAAATGTCGTGGCTGTAGACAAACTACTAAACTCGGATGCGGGCAAAGAAATTTTGTCTGAGTTGACTAAAGTGACGGTACGCCGCGACAACGCAGGAATTCAGGCGGTACGAGCGGCCCTAGTTTTAGCAAGCGTCTCACCAGACGGTTTTGGATTACTGAGCTTTTTAGAAGCCTATCCCAGCCAAGAACTAAAGATTGATGTAACTCAACTCCCAAAGCTGTTCCGTTTTATTGCTGACAACCAGACTCGTCTTCAATTTTTAGGCTTCAGCCTTCTCCGCTAGGGCTACCGTGTATACACATTTCCGTTTCAGCTAGGATTGCTATATACGTCTCACCCCACCTGCTAATATTACCACCATCTGCACGTAGGCGATAAACATCTGCTCATTTGAAGCAGTTTCATTCACGGTTCACTACAACTAAGTTATGTCTGTAAGATTCACCTGCGGAATTTTAGCTGGATTCCTTCTGACTGAAGTTATTTCTTACCTATTTCATCGTTTTTTGTTTCATGGTCTATTATGGGGAATTCATAAAACTCATCATCTTCCCCAGAAAAATGCATTTGAGAAGAATGACCTTTTCTTAATCTTCTTCACCAGTCTATCTGTTATCCTTGTCCATTTTTTCAAGCCTTTGGGAACAGGTATGGCGCTTTACGGACTCTGCTACTTTTTACTGCACGATGTGTTCACGCACAACCGTTTTCACCATCTTCA
>CAXUIV010000133.1:0-9748 GCA_964250875.1 uncultured bacterium | reverse complement strand
CAGCAAGCCCTGGCACAAGCTACTCCTGGAACACCAGTCCGCATTTGACTTTCTAACCCCCCCAACCCCCGCAACAGCAGACCTTCTTGAATCAGGTATTCCCGCGATGCGACCGCCCCCGTGTCGTCAAAGCTATAGCTAGAATACTCACCAGGCACACTGGGGTCGAAGGTAACATTCATTAGGGGAGAGCCATAGACCCGTTGACCAAAGTCACTCTTGCTGATAAAACTGCCCCCCGCATAGTTGCGCTCGTCTCCCAGAATCCGGTCCAACTCCAAGGGATGACCAACGCTTTCGTGGATCTGCAACAGCATTTGGTCAGGAGCCAGAACGAGATTTGTGCGGGTTGTGGGACATTCATTGACGGTCAAGAGTTCGACTGCCTGCTCACCAATTTGTCTAGCGCGGTTCCATAGATGCGGCTCTAAGAAAAATTCTAGGCCGCCCTGGTAGCAGCGGGCTAACCAGCCGTTATCTGTCCGTTGCTGCACAATCGGGCCATCTTGGGCAGTAGCGCCGTAGTGAGTTGCTAGAAACAAGAATTTTTGGTATACCTCTGAACCGTTGCTGCTGACAAACCAGGACTCCATCTCGGTCGTAGTTGCAGTGGCAGTGGTTTGGATGATCGCGTCAGAGACTTTCAATGTCTGACAAATCCGGATCAGTAAATCGTTAATTTCTCCTGGACTCAAGGCATCAAAAGGCTTGAGAAACGGAGAAGTATACTGACCCACCACTTTAGGACGCTCAGCCGCAGTCAAAGGGTAAATCGACCACTGACTGGCCACCAGTGCTTGCTGATAAGCAATCACAGCAGCAGCCTGGAGGCTGGCGAATTTAAGAGAGTTGGTGGCTCCGTAACCGATTTGTCCATTAACCAGCACTTCCACCATGACTCCCTGGGTCATCGATTTGCCATTCGTCTCAGGAAGAGCGTCACGAACAGAACGGGTTGTAGAAGTTTCCTTCACTGCCCGCAGACCAATCCAATCAGCAGGAACATCTAGGGCAGCGATCGCCTTTGAGAGTTCAGAGATCATATTTTAGGTAGGGTTGAGAGAATTTTTGCTGTTGACTTTAGCTGCGATGCCATCGTGTTCCATCTACACTATCAATCAGGGTGATGCCTTGAGCTTGAAGTTCGTTGCGGATGCGGTCTGCTGCCGCAAAATCCTTGGCTTTACGGGCGGCTTGCCGCTGCTGAATCAGAGACTCAATTTCTGCATCCCTGAGACCGCTTTTAAGATTGTTCTCAGCACTTGTCTCCTCAAGTTGAGCTTCTAAACCTAAAATTTGTGCCAAACATACCAACGTGCGCCACTGCTGCTCCAGTTGTTCCGGCGGTGTTTCGGTTTTCCCCTCATGCGTCAGAACGTTTCCTTCCCGCCGTAACTCCTTGGCTAGCTCAAACAGCACCGCTAAGCCACCGGGAAAATTAAAGTCATCATCCACCGCTGTTTGAAAACGTTCCACAACGAGATTTTGGATTTTGGATTTTGGATTTTGGATTTCTACATTCTCTCTCAGCTCCCTCAGCTCTCCCACCTTCCAGCCTAGCTTTTCACCGTATTCATAGCCAAAGAGTAAACCTTCCTTGAGTGTGTTCCAGCCGTTTTGGGCTGCCGCGATCGCCTCGTCAGTGAAATCAATCGGCTTTCGGTATTGGGCCTGAAGGACAAATAGCCGCACCGCCATTGGGTCTGTGGGTCGATTCAGCAGTTCCCGAATGGTGATGAAGTTGCCCAAGGACTTGGACATTTTCTCACCATCAACTGTTACCATGCCGTTGTGCAGCCAGTAGCGAGCCAAATGTTTGCCAGTGACAGCTTCTGATTGGGCAATTTCGTTTTCATGGTGAGGAAAGATCAGGTCAGCCCCCCCAGCGTGGATATCAATCGTGTCACCAAGGCGATCGCGCACCATTGCTGAGCATTCGATATGCCAACCGGGACGACCAGCGCCCCAAGGGGATTCCCACGCTGGTTCTCCTGGCTTTGCCGCCTTCCATAAAGCAAAATCAAACGGGTTTTTCTTTTTCTGCACCTCTTCTTCGACATCAACCCGTCCACTGGCCCCAGCCTGCAAATCCTCTAACCGGCGTCCCGAAAGCTTACCGTAGTCCGGAAACCGCCGCACGGCATAGTACACATCCCCTTCGGCTGGGTATGCGTAGCCTTTTTGTTCCAGCTCATGAATCAGCCGTTTTATTCCATCTAGGGTGTGTGTGGCACGGGGATACTCATCCGCTTCCTCTATGTTCAGCCGCGCCATATCTTCGAAGTAGGCCGCAATATAGCGTTCAGCGACAGCCTCCATCGACACTCCCTCTTGTCGCGCCCGGTTGAGAATTTTGTCATCAATATCGGTAAAATTCTGGACGTAACGCACGCTGTACCCCCGCCATTGCAGATATCGGCGGACCACATCCCAAACAATGCAAGCCCTTGCATGGCCCAAATGGCAGTAGTCGTACACCGTGACGCCGCAGTAGTACATCAGTACTGTGTCTGACAGCGATTCAAAAGGCTGCTTGCTACGAGTGAGGGTATTGTAAAGCGTTAAGGCCATGACACAACGGTGAAGTAAGCAGATAGGCAATAATAGTAAAGGAAGGCTAGGATTTCAGCCAGCATCCCTATGCTAGTGTGTAACCTATACTTCACGCTACATAGTCCTATTTTCTCAAGTCGCTACTTCGCGCTATGCAATCAGCAGTTAGTTCCGACCATCAAACAATCGATGCCCCCAAGCACGGCCTCCCCGTTACCATCATTACGGGCTTTCTTGGCAGTGGCAAGACAACTTTACTTAATCACATCCTGTCGAATCAGGAGGGTGTCAAAACAGCTGTTCTGGTCAATGAATTTGGTGAAATTGGCATTGACAACGAGTTGATTGTCACCACTGGTGAGGATATGGTGGAGCTGAGTAACGGTTGTATCTGCTGCACGATCAACAATGATCTGGTAGAGGCCGTTTACAAAGTACTAGAGCGCCCAGACAAGGTGGATTATCTGGTGGTGGAAACGACGGGACTCGCCGATCCCCTGCCGGTGGCGCTTACCTTTTTAGGCACTGAGTTGCGTGACCTGACACGCCTAGATTCGATTGTCACCGTGGTAGATGCGGCTAACTACAGCCTGGATCTGTTTAACTCTGAGGCAGCTCATAGTCAGATTGCCTATGGCGATATCATTTTGATCAACAAGGCTGATTTAGTTGACGAAGCCGATTTGGACAAGTTAGAAGTACGAATTCGAGATATCAAGGAAGGAGCCAGAATTCTTCGCACTACGAAGGCTGAAGTCTCAATTCCGCTCATTCTTAGCGTTGGTTTATTTGAGTCTGATCGGTATTTTGAATCGACAAGTCAGGATCACCACGACCATGAGCATGAGCATACAGATTGCGACCATGAACATGGGCATTGTAACCATGAGCATGACCACCATGACCACTCCCATCATTCCCATCATCTAGAAAACGATGGGTTTACCTCGATTTCCTTTCAAAGTGATAAGCCGCTAGCGATCAAGAAGTTTCAGAATTTCTTAGATAATCAGCTACCATCTACGGTTTTCCGAGCGAAGGGAATTTTGTGGTTTGATGAAAGTCCCAAGCGTCATATCTTTCACCTGTGCGGCAAACGCTTCACGATTGAGGATGAAGATTGGAAGGGTGAACGGAAAAACCAGGTGGTTCTAATTGGGCAGGATCTGAATCATGAGCAGCTGCGATCGCAATTGCAAAGCTGTGTCTGTCTTCCTTCCACTCGTGGTAAGGGCTTTGGCAAGTAGCTTTTAAGGCAGTAGGGAGTAGAAATCCTACTCCCCGTTACCCCTTATCCTCAAGGATGCCACGTTAGTTTTAAAGAGGTCATGTTATGAAACACGCCATTACTATCATCGGAATAGCTACTCTACTTGCTGGCATGGCTCCTGCTTATGCTAAGTCAACAAAAGCACCAACCGCTCAAACCAGCGAGGAGGACCTATTCCAACAGGGAGAAGTCAAGATGCAGAACGAAGACTTCAAGGGAGCGCTGGATGATTACAACCGAGCATTGCAGCTGAACAGTCAGGATGTCCACGCCTATGTTAGTCGAGGCATGGCCCGCTTTGAGCTGAAAGACAAGCAGGGAGCAATTGATGACTTGACTCAAGCCATAGAGCTAAATCCCAACGATGCTGAGGTCTACCGCAAACGAGGCGGCATTTACATGATTTTAGGAAATAAAAAAGCGGCGAGGGAGGATTTACAGCAAGCAGCCAAAATAGTTGCTGGCAGCCGGGACAGTGGGGGCAATTCTCAATCATCTTCCACTTTTCAACTACAGCAGTAGCTTTATTTAAGCACCACTACAACCCAGCACCCCACACCTTAACTGACTCATTTATTGGCGACAATGCATCTTGCACAGTATGACACCCCGCCTAAACGCTCTAGGTGGGGCTTTCCTATAAGTTTCGTGACGTAAACAATCAGAAGGAGTGGAGTTGAAGCCGACTGCTAGCTTGGGCGAACAATCCAGACACAGACCACAGCGCCCAGGGAAGTTTGATATGCGCCTGTTTGCGGTGGCGCTGGCAGGATTTTGCACATTTCTTGATCTCTATGCGCCGCAGTCCTTACTCCCGTTCTTTCAGCATGTTTTCCATGCTTCTGAAGTGCAGGTAAGCCTAACTGTTAGCTCAACGACGTTTGCTGTCGCCCTGGCGGCACCATTTGTTGGTCTTTTGGCTGATCTGTGGGGCCGTAAGCGCATAATTGTCCCAGCAATCCTGGGTCTATCGATACCGACACTCTTGGCTGCAACCTCGTCAGGGCTGCCCGAATTGATTGGATGGCGCTTTGTCCAAGGTCTATTTATGCCGGGGATCTTTGCGGTGACCATTGCCTACGTGAGTGAGGAATGGGCTGGAACTGGGGTTGGTGCAGCAATGGCTGCCTACGTTACTGGCAACGTCATCGGTGGGTTTGTTGGACGTTTCGTTTCTGGAGTTGTGGCCGAACATCTGGGATGGCGCTGGGCTTTTGTCGTCCTTGGTTGCCTGAACATGGCAGGAGGTGTCGCCACCTGGATTTGGCTGCCCCGCGCCCAACAATTCAAACCATCGAGAAATATCTTGGTTTCGCTCCAGTCAATGGGTGCCCACCTGCGCAACCCGCGCCTGCTTGCAGCTTATGCTGTTGGGTTCAACATCCTGTTCTCGCTTGTTGGCACTTTCACCTACATCACTTTCTACCTGGCTGCACCACCATTTCGACTGGGAACCGTGGCTCTGGGAGCGATTTTTTTTGTTTATTTAATTGGTGCGGTCATTACGCCAATCGCTGGGAAGTGGATTGACCGTGTTGGCTACCGTATTGCCCTCGTGGCGGCAATTGCAACAGCATCTGTAGGAGTCTTGCTGACGCTATGGCCTACGCTATGGGTGGTGATTTTAGGACTAGCAATCTGCTCTTCGGGGGTTTTTGTTTGCCAATCGGCGGCGACCAGTTACGTTGGCGTGGCAGCAGGTCAAGCCCGCTCTTCAGCTGCGGGGCTCTATGTTGCCTTTTACTACATCGGTGGTAGCATCGGCGGTCTACTTCCTGGATTTCTCTGGAGTCTTGGCGGTTGGCCCGCCTGTGTGGCGCTGATTGTGGCAGTTCAAATGTTGACAGTGGGCATTGCTCTCGCTTTCTGGCGCAATTAGGAACTCATTAGCTGGAGGCACTGGATCATAACCGCCAGGGTGAAAAGGGTGGCACCGCAGCACTCGTCGCGTCGCTAGCCAACTGCCGCGCCAGACTCCAAACCTTTCTACCGCTTCTAGCGCATACTGCGAACAAGTGGGCTGAAAGCGGCAAACTGGTGGAAACAACGGCGAAAAAATCCGGTAGCCGCGAATTAACCAAATCAGCAAAATTTTCATTCTACAGCTCGAATCTAATAAAGTAGTTAATGAGGCTCTTAGTTTTCAATTGAGTCAAATTGCTTACCTACTTCCCTTGGTCAACATCTATCTCAACTCTTTGGCTCCAAATTGGAGTCCTTGGAGTCTGCTTAGGTTTAATTTTACTGCTAGCCGGAGGGCTGAAGCGCTTCGTTAACCCTGACCCAGAACTGGTACGGAAGGTGGTTCATATTGGCACTGGCAATCTGATCTTGCTTGCCTGGTGGCTACACCTTCCCGCTTGGGTAGGAATAACCGCCTCCGTTTTAGCCAGTGCTGCGACCCTTTTATCCTATCGATTGCCGCTCCTCCCCGGTATCAACAGTGTGGGACGCAAGAGTTTGGGGACGTTTTTTTATTCCATCAGTATCGGTCTACTAATAGCTTGGTTCTGGCCAATGCATCAGCCTCAGTATGCAGCGCTGGGAATTTTAACTATGACGTGGGGAGATGGGCTAGCAGCATTAATTGGCCAGCGGTTTGGCGGACACAAGTACAAGATTTGGGGAATGCAAAAAAGCTGGGAAGGCTCGTTCACAATGTGTGTGGTGAGCTACCTCGTCTGCAGCTCTATTTTACTGACTGTGCATGGCAACACCTGGCAGACTTGGCTAGTATCACTAGCAGTCGCCTTATTTGCCACTGGACTGGAGGCCATTTGCATCCTTGGCATTGACAATATAACTGTGCCTTTAGGCAGTGCTGCCCTAAGCTTTGCTTTAAATCAACTCATTTAAATATGTCTACGTACAAGCAGTAGGGGCAACAAACGTATCGCCCCTGCTAAGACGTGATGCAGGAAAATATCTATTGGCTACTAAACGGCTCTTCCAACAACTCTATTCCAGATAAATACAGCAATAATCGCGCCTAACACAGCTATTAATATCCCTGGGACGCTTAAACCAGGCGCGGTGAGGGCTAACTGGCCAGTGGTAACTAAGGTTGCTAGAGTCCCACCAACAAATGCTCCGATGATGCCTAAAATAATTGTTCCCAATATCCCGCTGCCTCTTGCTGCAGGATC
Source organism: uncultured bacterium (assembly GCA_964250875.1). Lineage (GTDB taxonomy): Bacteria > Cyanobacteriota > Cyanobacteriia > Cyanobacteriales > Chroococcidiopsidaceae > CAXUIV01. The sequence goes on along the minus strand of CAXUIV010000133.1, from coordinate 2,779 downwards.
AACGTACTTAGCGATCGCACCAGCAATTAAACCCAACACTATCCAAGCTATAAGATTCATTGCAAAAACTCCCTAAGCCGTTTGTGTACACAAAATACCAATCCAGATGGAGTCATTCACTCCACCACAAGATATAATTCTCGAAACCTCGTAGAACTATTCAGTTTGGTAAACGACTCTTTCTAGATACAAGTATTAAATCAGAAATCATCTGCACAATCTCTATTAAGTGTTGTGAAAAGCTATTTTTAGAGAGAATTGAAGGCTATCAACAGACTTACCTAAACTACTTCCATAGGTAGATTCTGTGTGAGTTTTAATTGCTCGAAACTGCTGCCGTAAGTCAAGTACCTGTTTCCACTCAAGCCTGGTTGAACCAACAAACAACACGATTAATTTCTGGGCAGCTTCTGCAATTCTAGAATTCAACAGAATACCGTTGAAGCAGGTAGAGACGTTGCGGCAACGCCTCTACCTGCTCATCTAAACCATGTTGGAATTTGACCTGTTGAAAATTGTGTTTATTAATACAATTACTATTAATAGATTGTTACAATGCTTGAAGACAGGTTCAAGTCGCCGAAAAATAGGCTGAAACTTGCCGTACTTGCCGTAGTTCTCCGACTTGACTCCAAAATCCGTTAATATAATTTTGGTACTTTATACTATAAGTAGGAGATAGGATCACTCTAGCCGAGGTCACTGGGCAATGACAATTTCCTCTAGTGAGAACCTTCTGTACTCTAAAAATCTTCAGTTACCGGAAGGCCTACCAGCCGAGCAACTGACACTGACGCCTGAGGATTACAGTCTGCTGACTGACCTCTATGAGCTGACAATGACAGCTTGCTACGTTGGTGAGGGTCTAGAGCAACGCAGGGCAAGCTTTGAGCTATTTGTACGCCGATTACCACCTGGTTTTGGTTATCTGATTGCTATGGGTCTGACGCAGGCGTTGGAATATTTGGAGCAGTTCCGCTTCAATCCAACACAACTGGCGGCGCTACAGGCAACCGGGATTTTTGCTCAAGCTCCCAATCAGTTCTGGGATCTACTGTCTACGGCTCGGTTTAGTGGAGATGTTTGGGCAGTGCCGGAGGGCACAGCTGTGTTTGCCAACGAGCCACTGCTGCGGGTGGAAGCTCCTCTGTGGCAAGCGCAGCTGGTGGAGACATACCTGCTAAACACGCTGAACTATCAAACTTTGGTAGCTACGCGGGCCGCTCGGATTCGGGATATAGCAGGTCCAACAGCAACACTGTTAGAGTTTGGCACCCGGCGGGCTTTCAGTCCTCAGGCATCCCTATGGGCAGCTCGGGCAGCTTTGGCTGGTGGACTGGATTCTACCTCCAACGTGTTAGCAGCGCTCCAGCTCGGTGAAAAGCCTAGCGGAACAATGGCTCACTCTTTGGTGATGGCTCTCACTGCACTTCAGGGCAGCGAGGACAGGGCATTCGCAGCTTTTCACCGCTATTTTCCTGGTGCAACTTTGCTGGTCGATACTTACGATCCGGTTGCGGCAGCTGAGGCGTTGGCAAAGCGAGTCGGATCCGGGGAGATGCAGGTGGCATCGGTGCGCCTGGATTCTGGTGATTTGGTAGCATTATCCCGGCAGATGCGATCAATTCTACCAGGAGTGTCCATTTTCGCTAGTGGCGATCTCGATGAGTGGGAGATTGCCAGACTCAAGGCGGCTGGGGCTGAAATTGATGGGTATGGATTGGGGACGTCGCTGGTTACGGGTAAGCCGGTGAATGGAGTGTACAAGCTGGTAGAGATTGATGGTGTTGCCGTGATGAAGGAGTCGAGTGGGAAGCCAACTTATCCGGGTCGCAAGCAAATTTTTCGCTCTTTTGAGGGAGGTCAGACTAGAGGGGATCGGCTGGGGTTAGTGACAGAATCAGGAGGACAACCTTTGTTACAGCTGGTGTTTAAGCAAGGCCAACGGGTGCAGTTGCCAGAATCTCTGGCAGTGATTCGTGAGCGGACAGCGGCTGCGGTTGCCAGTTTGCCGGATGGGGCTAGGCGTCTCAATGAGCCTGTGCCGGTGGATGTGGAGATTTCGGAGTCATTGCAGGAGTTGACGCGGCAAACTCGAAGGAGAGACGAACCGCAGAGAGCGAGTTTCCGGTGAAGCTCTGCTTTCCGGAAAACTCGCGGTGGACGCAGAGAACACAGAGGGGGATGAGGAGTAGAGATGAAGAGTGTTGCTTTGTTTGGAACTAGTGCAGATCCTCCAACATCGGGACATGGAGCGATTTTGGGCTGGCTGTCTCAACATTACGATCGGGTCGCGGTTTGGGCTGCTGATAATCCGTTTAAGTCTCACCAGACGTCGCTGGAACATCGGGCGGCGATGCTACGGTTACTGATCGAAGAGGGCAATCTGCCACGGCATAATGTTGGTCTTCATCAGGAGTTAAGTAGCTTTAGAACGGTGGAGACGGTGGAGAAAGCGAGGCAGTACTGGGGATCGGAAGCGGAACTTACTCTCGTTATTGGTGCTGATTTGGTGGGTCAGTTGCCTTGTTGGTACCGTTTTGAAGATTTGTTGCAGTATCTGTCTCAGCTATTGATAGTGCCGCGTCCAGGATATGTTATGCAGGATAATGACTTAGAGCGGTTACGGCAGCTAGGGGTAAAGGTAGCGATCGCCGATCTGACTGTCCCAGATGTTTCCTCTACAGCGTATCGTGAAAATGGAGACACGCATGCTCTGACGCCACCAGTTGAGGCATACATTCATCGTAAGCATTTGTACAAATGCCAGGACGCAGCC
>CAXUIV010000132.1:2385-9819 GCA_964250875.1 uncultured bacterium | reverse complement strand
TCTGAGTGACCTCCGCTGCTTGGCGGGCACTGTCCGCCACGGCTTGAATCGACCGAGTCATTTGCTCGACTGAATCCAAAGTGCGGGTAGTTTCTCCTGCCTGTTTGAGTGCTTCATCCGCGAGTTGCCGAATTGCCCCCTCATTTTGACCAAGAGAGGCGTTGACCTGGATGGCTGACGCCTTCACCTGAGTGACAATGGCTCGCAGGCTCTCAATGATGGAGTTAAAGAAGTCGGCAACCGTACCAATTTCTCCTGTGGTGACTTCAGCCCGCACGGTGAGGTCGCCTCGAGCTGCGCCTTCAATATCATCCAGAAGTTCGACCAGTTGCCGCTGGAGAGCTTCTTTTTGTTCGCTTTGCTCTTGAGACAAGTCTTCAGCCACCTGGAGGGCCTGTTGCTTTTGATTGAAGAAGCTGACCTGATCCAAAGCGTAGCCGACCTGAATCGCGATCTGCTTGAAGAAATCAATATCGGCTTCTTGCCAGTGCCTGGGACCGGAACATTGATGCGCGACCAGTAGGCCATGAAGCTTTCTGTCAGCCAAGATTGGAGCCACTAGGTTTGCCTTGACTCGAAATGGTTCAAGTTGACCCAGGTAACAAGGTGTCAGACCGGCTTTATAAATGTCGTCTGTAGCCTTTACCCGACCTCGCCGATATTTCTCTACATACTGCTCAGCGAAGCAAGGATCGGCAATGTTTGCGCCTAGGGCTTGGGGCCAGCCCTGGCCGACTGATTCGGCAACGACAGTACCCTGCCAGCTGTCATTAAACAGGTAGACGACGGTACGGTCTACAGCCAAGGCTTCTCTCGCGCCGGTTAGAGCGGTGTTGAATACCTGTGTGGTCTCGAGAGAATCACGGATACGGGAGGTGATTTCGTTGAGTGCTTTGGCTCGCTCTGCCAAGGCAACTTGCTGTTCTAGCAGGGAGGCTTGGTCTAGGGCAAAGCCGATTTGAGTGGCTAGCTGAGTGAACAAGTCGATTTCTACTGGCTGCCACGTCCGAGGGCCAGAACACTGGTGACCGCACAGTAAGCCAATCAGCCGATTGTTACACAGAATAGGGGCAACGATGTTGGCTTTGACCTGTAGCCGTTCGAGAATAGCACAGTGACAATCGGTCAGGTTGGCTGTCTGGATATTGTCAGTGGTCCAGACTCGCCCAGTGCTGTAACGTTCTATATCTCCGGGTGCTAAGGGGTCGTCAACGGTTTGCCCATAAGCTTTGATCCAACCAGGGGCGACAGATTCGGCGGTAATGGTGCCGCTTACCCAGTCATCGTTGAAGCGATAGATCACAACGCGGTCAGTGTTGATCAGGGCGCGGACTTCTTCAACGGAAGTGGAGAGAATATCGTTAAAGTTGAGCGATCGCCGCAGCCGGACAATTGTGTCCTTCAGCAGGCGGAAGCGTTCAGCCTCGGCCACCTTCTCCGTCAGGAGAGTGACGTTCGTCAGCGCTAGTCCCAGTTGGGATGCCAACTGCGTCATAAAGGCGATTTCTGTCACCTGCCAAGCACGCAGGCGAGAGCATTGATGGGCAATCAATAAGCCCAAGAGCTGATCGTTAGAAACAACAGGTACAACCAGGTTGGATCTGACTTTGAGGCGGTCTAACAACTGTAAGTGAGGAGTGGCGAACCCAGCAGTACTCACGTCGTTCGTGGAAACAACGCGCCCTTTTTTATACTCTTCTAGAAGCTGAGCTGGAATACAGGAGTCGGCAATCTTGTCAGCCAAGGCTGTAGGCCAACCAGGCTCAACGGCCTCAGCAACAATGGTGCCGCTCCCGCCAGAATCGAAGCGGTAAAAGACAGCCCGATCTGCTTTCAGGTCTTGTTTGGCTGCTTGAACTGCCATATCAAAGACGTAGTTGATTCCTTTATCCTGAGCCGCAGCCGTAGCAATGTCGGAAAAAAGCTGCGCTCTCCTCAGTTCAGCTTCCTTTTGGGCCAGCATGCCAGCATCGCCCAAAGATGCGCCAACTTGGTCGGATAGCTGTTGGAGAATATCGACTTCAGCCTGAGTCCAGTCTCGCGGCTGAACACACTGCTGGGCACACAACAAGCCAATCAGCTGGTCATTTTGCCGAATCGGGGTAATAACCTCTGCTCGGATGCTCAGCTGTTCTAGCAGTTCGCGGTGGCAGGGATTGATCTTGTCTTGATAAATGTCTTTAAGGACCAAGACACGCCCCCGGCGGTACTGTTCTAGACCATCCGCCTCCATGAAATAGGTGTCCTCAACTTTGACATCCATGCATGAAGGCCAGCCAGGAGCTACCGTTTCAGAGACAACAACGCCGCTGCCATCCAGATTGAAGCGGTAGAAAAATACCCGGTCAGTCTTTAGAAGCTCCTGGGCTTCACTAACTGCTCGGTCAAACAAATATTTGGAGTCGTAAAAGGTGCGGGCGCTGGCAACAATCTGCGAAAATTGCTTGGTCCGATTGATTTGGGCGACTTGGTCCTCGACCTTGGTCTGGACGTTCTCTGCCATCCAGTTCACATGCGTTCCCAAGTCAGCTATCTCGGCTTCTCCTGCCACGGTGACTCGGGTATTGAGTTCGCCCTCACCGAGTTTTTTAATCGCATCGGTGACAGCAAGCAGCGGCACGAGAGTCCGCTTTGTCAGGTAGTTGGCGAGTAAGAAAGCCAAGACTGCTGTCGAGCCTACGCCCAAAAGCAAGATGAGGGTCAGTTGGGTTTGGGCATCCTTTAACTGCTGGGTTTGAGCTTTGGTGTCGCGATCGCCCTGACTCTGACTGCTTTGAGTAGCCTGCTCAAGTGAGTGTTCAGCCACACTATAGAGAGTCGCGCCGACGCCAATGACTGGCAGGACGCTGATAGCGATCGCCATAATTTTGGCTTTGGTGCTTAAGCCTAGTCTCTCTACCCTCGAAGGTTCAATCTGATTGCGTTTAGCATGTGAGTCAGCAGGGCGACTTCGTACCAGTTTAGTATCAGTCATTCTTTGAGACGTCATAACCCGTAGCGAACTTTGATCGTCACTCTGTTTAGCTGTATCAATTCGATCAACCATAAAGCAAATATCTCAAAGATTTGTTGATTATTTGATGTTGACTTAGATGTACAAATGACTAGTAACAAATAACTAATTTAGTGATTTTGGAAGATGGACGATTGCACAATAGCAGAAGCATCCAGCACCAATATAATTTCTCTCTGCTGCAAGACACATCCACGCAGATAAGGAATCAAACCTGATGTGACTTGACCTACAGGCGATTGAATCTGTTCGGCAAGTAACCGAACGGGACCTTTAACCGTTTGTACAACTAAACCCAAAGGCACAGAACCAACACGTACAATAATGACGTTGTACTGCCGACTGGAATTTAGGGGCGGTAGATTTAGCATCTGTGCCAAGTCAATTATCCACAACACGCGACTGCGTCGATTCATTAATCCCAGCATGCATGCAGGCATATTTGGCATCGGTGCTACTGTCTGAACTGGTACCACAAGAACTTCTTGGGTATGAGTCATTGAGAAGACAGCAGAGGTTTCTTGATTCAGTTGAAACTTGAGGTAGCTCTCTCCAGAAGTTTTCTGCCGTTGTGGGGACAGTACCAGTGAGGAAGATGTGTTCATCGGTATCAAATTACAACTGATTTAATAGCACGAATAAGTTGTTCGCGTGTAAAGGGTTTGGTGATATAGGCATCAGCTCCCTGTTTCATCCCCCAGAGACGGTCAATTTCTTGATTCTTTGAACTACAGATCACAATCGGCACCTTTTCAGTAGCCGGGTGTTTTTTGAGGCAGCGGCATAACTCAAAACCGCTCATTCCTGGCATCACGACATCAGTAATTACGACATCTGGTTTTTGCTCTACAGCCTTTTTTAGACCATCTTTAGCTCCCGTTGCCTTAATAACGAAGTAACCACCCTCCACAAGGTAATGGCTGATTAAATCCAGCGCGGAAGGCGTATCCTCCACAATCAGAATTGTGTTCGTCAAAGTTATACTCATGTCTTTTATTCATCCTCAAACCTATTTACAGGGTTAGTCGTTGCTGTCCCGGACAAAGCTGCATCAGGTTAAGTGTCTGAACACAATTTTTAACAATTCTGGCTGGGTGAAAGGCTTGGTCAAATAGCCTGAGGATCTGACGAGTTTTGCCTTGGCTCGATCAATAAATCCTGTTTTTCCCGTCACCATAATAATGGGCGTGTTTTTGAAAGATGAATGCCTGCGTAACAGGGAACACAGCTCATACCCATCCAGATTTGGCATTTCGACATCTAGCAGAATCAGGTCAGGCTTACTGCGGACGATTTGCATCAAGGCTTTCACTGGGTCGTTGATCATTACCACTGCAAAGCTCTTATCGTCCAAGAAGGAGTTGATAGCGTTCAAAACTGTTGGACTGTCGTCAATACAGGCAATGGTATAGGTAGTTTTGCCGACTGAGTTATTTGAGCCACCAGCGAAATTAGAGCTGTTAGCAGGGGTATGAACGCTATCTTTTAGCACTGACTCTTGCACAAACTCAGTTTGACGCTGAGTTTTATTTTGATAGAGAAAGTCCGGACGTTGCTGAGGAGAAACGGTTGACTCCACCGCGTGCCGATGTCGTAGCTGCTTCTGACACTGCTCAACCAGCGATCGCAGATTGAGATGACAGAACTTGGGCAGTTTTTCTAGCTGATCTTGGTCAACAAACTCGTGGCTACCTTCTTTGACTGATAGAAATGATTCAAGCACCTCTTTAGCCAACTCCTCAATTAGAGTAGCTGCTTGGGCGAAGTTTAGATACTCCTGGCTCACCAGCCAGCAGATAGCTTGGTAATCAGAATCTTGATTTGACTGACTTTCTAGCGCAGTTTCAAATATCAAACGCACCTGAACACGAGTCGCACTGACGAGAGTAGGAATTTGATGACTTAATCGACGTAAGTGACGGTCCAGTCGCTCAAAGGGATCAACTGAGTACGAAGCATAAGTTAGTTTTCCCTCCTCTAAATAAATCGACCAAGAAACTGATCCACTAAACACCTGTAAGCAGCCACTAGCACGGCGACTGGTTAATTGTGCTAGCAAAGACAGTGGATGTAGTTTTTGAGGAAATCTATAGCCAGTTCTGGACATGGTGTTCATTTGCATCTACTATTCCTTCGTCTAATCCAATAGGTGAAAACTACGGGTTCAAGCGTTTCTACAACACATAATCATCTTCAGGCAGTTGTACAGCGTAAATACAGAACCCTTGCTAGCTGAGGTGAAGAAGACGGTCCAAAATTTTGGCGCTACAATCAACAACCTCACAAAAGTGTTACCCCTTAGATCTATTAGACAGCTACTAGCTTCAGAACCTTTAAAAGCGCTCGATCAAGAAGTCGCTGTATCCATATGACTGTCAAGACCGAATTCATCTAAGGCTACATAGCGACTGTTTTAAGCCATGCTCAGATGACGGTACAAAGCTGAAGATTTTGTGTCAGCAAGTATAGCTGGCAATGAAGATGTTTGAGTACGAATACTTATCGTTAACAACCCTGAGTGCCGATTCAAAAATTTGAGGCCATCAAGAGCGATAGTGCGTCCCGGTCAACTATAACATCTTACTCAGGTAGTAATTGACAAGTAAGTTACCTGTCTATACCAAGTTAACAGACAATTTAAGGCAATAAGTAAAAACCAGATAAAAAGAGGTAAAGAAAATGTGAAATACTTATATTATTATTGAGTGATTTATAAAGAGCAGATGAACTTGCCCTGTCTCTAGGTAAAACACCTTCGCTGCATGAAGATTGTAGCAGATTTAGCATTTGTAATGCCTCTACACTTATCAAGACCGATTACACAGTGCCACTCCTATTTTTAGGATCATACATAGTTAGATAGTTGTTGAGATAGAAGCACCTTAAATTAAGTGTTCTTCCGAGTTCTCTTTAGTAGTGAGTTGTGCCATCTGGCATGATTGCCCAGTCTAATCTGGCGTTGCTCAGATTGGTGCCGTTGAGAATAGCTTTAGACAAATTGGCATATCGTAAGTCAGCACCACTGAGGTCGGCACCCGTTAAGTCAGCTTCCTTTAAAGTTGCTCCATACATGCTGGCATTAATCATATTGGCTCTTGTTAACTTAGTGTTATTCAGGTTGGCGTCTCTAAGCTCAATTTGTCTTAGTGTGGCCCTACTCAAGTCGGCATTGGCCATACTGATATTCAACATCTGAGCGTGGCTAAGGTCAGCACCTCTCAAGTTGGCATCCTTTAAGTCAGAGCCATCCAAATCAGCAAGGTTCAGATTAGCGTTGTCAAGTCTGATACCGCTTAATTTGGCGCTGTTCAGTCTAGTTCTAATAAGTTTGGCTCCGGAGAAGTTAGTTTTCCTGAAGTCACCCGATCTCAAGTCAGCACCAGTGAGGTCAATATGGCTGAGGTTACACCCCACACATCTCCTAGTACTTAAGATTTGCTGAAGGCTTGGTTGTTTATTCTTTGCTAGCAGGATATTGTTCCTTGTACTCTCCACCTGCTTGAGTTTAACTAGTCCCCTCCCTTTTGAAGTGAATAAAGTAAAAAGTGTAGTCAGTGGTAGCGTGATCAGTATTATGACGACAGCTAGCCATAGCTTTTGTTTCATGTGGCATGTGGGATAACGTCCCGCAGTTGTAGAGACGTACCACCACTATCTACCGCCAAAGTCGTAGCTTTCCGGATAGCTGAGCTAATTTAGGGAATGACACAGGGGCACCTCTTGCTTTGTCACCCAGGGTTAGCGCGTCTCGAACCCTATTGACAGGCGGAGCGGAGTCAGGAGTTGTTGCATTACTCTAACTCAGTCTCCCTGTATTTGAGTGGATGTCGTCATCCAAACCAAAAAGCCCAAAATTTGATCAACTGGAGGTAGAGCATAATCCATCAAATCTATACTCACCGTTGCCCCTTCCAATTTTAAGAAGCGCCACTGAGTACCGTTACTGACTGACCCATAAATTGTGTGAATGTTCACTTGATTGGCTTGATTGAACATTTGAGCAGCAATCATTTCTGCAATGCACTGTCCCAAGCCCTCATTCAGGTTATCCCGTTTCGCTTCTCCCACCACCACTACTGGCGCTTCAATTTCCAGTTGTTCTTGAGAGCGGCTAATCAGGTAATCAACATAGCCATTCAGCCCTTTGTTGGCATCCACCGTAAAATCTCTACCGGAGAAGAGACTCACCTGATTTCTTAAAATCCGTCTCACCTCTTGCAATATTGGGTAAATGATGCATTCTGACTTAGCCTTTTCCGAGCCAACAGCGATCGCCCACGGCAAATCCTCCAACACCTCTTGTAACCGAGAACTGGGAGCTATTGGATCAATCGGCGGCAGAAACCGCCCTCCTTCAGCAGTCTTTAAGCCGAAGTCTTTTTTTGCTTTAGCTAAGGTGAAACTGCTGTATGGCATGGTTT
>CAXUIV010000132.1:0-2285 GCA_964250875.1 uncultured bacterium | reverse complement strand
TGTACTAGCAAAAAGCTAGGAGCTATTTTTAGATTCCGAGTTTTCCCTCATCATAATGCTGTTCAAGGATAGCTACCATACGGCGAGTGACAATTCATGCGCTGCTTCACCTGGTGCAACAACTGAATGGTTGCCAAAAGCTCCTCAGTAATGCACGGGACGGAGATTAGCAGACAGGATAGCTTCTCTTTGACATACATAGCAGTTACATGACCGACACATCATCTCAGTTCAAAGTATTGTTAGGGAACCTATTCAAAGCTCGGTTTCCTTACCTGTACGTTCCAACGTGGGAAGAAGAGCGCGTACTGTCGATCATTCACTCGGTTGCTACAGATCGAACCAAGATCAGGACTCCCAGGAATGTTTTTACCTGGAAACTGACAACCGGAATGGTTGGGGAGGGGCAACCAGGTAAAGAGGAGACAAAAGCTCCTCTCAAAGCACTTGAGTTTATTGAAAAGTACCCAGAACCATCCATCTTCGTACTCATAGATTTTCATATCTACTTTGGGGAACGAGGGCGTGTACCGGATTTTCAAGTTATTCGTAAGCTTCGCGATGTTACTTCAGTACTTAAGCAAGGCTCAAAACCAAAGAACGTGGTCTTTGTTTCTCCGTCGTTGGTGCTGCCTAACGACCTACAGAAGGATATAACTATTGTCGATTTTGAATTGCCTTCATTTACAGAGATTAAGGCAGTTTTGGAGGAGATGATTGCTGCTAATCGCCATAGTGGCAGGATTGCCATTAAACTTGAGGGGGATGAGTCAGAGCGACTTGCTAAAGCGGGTTTAGCGTTAACTCTTCAAGAAGCCGAAAACGCTTTTGCTCGTGCAATGGTCGAGGACGGTTGCTTGAACATTTCCGATGTTGAGGTGATTCTTGATGAGAAGCGACAGATTATCAAGAAGACAGAGATTTTAGAGTTCATCAAGAGCGACTTTAACCTAAATGACGTCGGCGGTCTGGAAAATTTGAAGCGGTGGCTGATGAAGCGCAACAAGTCTTGGCTCGACTCAGCCCAGCGCTACTGCATCCCAGCTCCAAAGGGGATTTTAATAACAGGTGTTCCAGGGTGCGGTAAGAGCCTAATTGTGAAGTCTATCAGCGCTATGTGGCAGTTACCCCTTCTGCGGCTTGATATCGGCAAAATATTCAGCGGAGTCGTCGGCAGTAGCGAGGAAAACATGCGTCAGGCAATTAAAACTGCTGAAGCGATTGCGCCTTCGATTCTCTGGATTGATGAGATTGAAAAAGGCTTTAGCAGCACTGGCTCTGGTGGTGACAGCGGCACATCAACACGGGTTTTTGGAACCTTCTTAACTTGGATGCAGGAGAAAACCAAGCCTGTTTTCGTGGCGGCTACAGCTAACAACATTCAAGGGCTACCTCCCGAACTTTTACGCAAAGGCCGCTTTGATGAGATTTTCTTTGTAGATTTGCCCACTTGTACAGAGAGAAAGGACGTCTTTCAAGTACATATGAAAAGGCGTCTGAAAGATCCGAGCGTGGTGGGAGATTTTCAACCTACAGACCAGATTTTGATGAAGTTGGCTGAGCTGACTGAAGGTTTTGTTGGAGCAGAAATTGAGCAAGCAGTTATATCTGCTTTATTTGAAGCTTTTTCAGAAGATAGAAGTATTCAGCTTGATGATTTTGAGAAGGCAATCCGAAATACCGTGCCGCTTTCTGTCACTCAGGCGGAGCAGATTCTTGCGATCAGAGAATGGGCTAATGTCCGAGCAGTAGCAGCTACAAGGCAGGAAGATCGGGCTGAATATACACAGAAGCCAGAGGAAGACAAGGATGACATCCGTGTCACTCGTGGTGGACGGGCTGTGGATTTTTAGAGAAGGAGTAAATTATGTCTATTCAACTTGCATTAGTTCCCATTGCCCTTGCCCTACGAGTTGTGATGGGAAAGGATAATTTTAACAACTGGGTCAATTCACTTCAGGTCAAAATCCCTACCAACTTCGAGGACGAACTTGACTTAGTCTCCACAGTAAAAAAAGCAGGATACGATGCTGAGAAGTGGGGTGGAAGCATCAAAACTCATATCCAGGGCGAGCAGGAGTTTTTCTTTTGGGAGCTAATCGATGGTAAATGGACGGCGGTTTTTGCTAAATCTGATTCTAAGGAAGCGGTTAGTCAATTTATGAAAGACTTGGAAAGTAAGTCAAATCGTCGAATTTTCGTAGTTAACCAGGAGACAAAGAAGATCGAGGTAAGCTGTTCGGCATTTAAATAGGGTATAATGGAAAGCTGAATTAATTGGGTAA
>CAXUIV010000131.1:7679-9825 GCA_964250875.1 uncultured bacterium | reverse complement strand
ACGAATCCAATGACCGTTACGCTGACGTACATCAGAACGCGGAGGGTCAGAACATAGGCAACGATAATGTTGTCTGGAATCGCGTACATTCCCAAGCCAAACCGGATTTCTTGCTTGCCAAACTCATCCAGCCGCCACATTCAGGTATAAAAGCCATAGCTATTTTCTCTTTCAAGGAAATAATATAACTGTCCTTGTAGCTGGTTGCCTATTAGATAGTTTCGTTAGTTCTTGGATCAAAAACTAAAAATTTGAGTTTGAGGTAGATGCATTCGTTCACTTATATTGATGGTGACATAGCAGAGGAGAAATCTATTGACTAGGGTATTTTCTTGCCAATTCTTTAAATTCAAGAACGTACTCTTGTTAAAAGAAAAACAATAACACTCCTGAAAGGAATATTCCATCTCTATGCAACTATTCTATTTAAGTCTTGAGCGCAAGCATGCTCATGTAGAGACGTTACATGTAACGTCTCTACAGGTTGTTCGCAAACGGTTTAGGATTGCTTTATCTGGGGTGCCAACTGGAGTACGTTTCTAAAATCAACCTTGGCGAATCACCAGGCAGAAGAGTAGAGACCTGCCGCAACCCGGCACCTACTGCACCGTTAGCCTAAGACTCGTCGAGCGAGTTAGTCCTCCGCCATCAGTTACCTTGATTGCAATGTTAGCCACACCTGTTTGACCAGCAGTTGGCACGACAGTGAAGGTATATAATCTGGGATTTTTGGAATCCCTGGAAAAGGTAATTGCCCCTTGCGGTACCAAGTTGGTGTTGTCCGAGCTGCCGCTTACAGTTAACTGCGACACGGGAGTCTCGGCATCATTGACGGTGAATTGCTGTGAGAATGAACTGTTTGCCGATATCTTTGTTTGCCAAAAGAATCCGAATCCCCCCATTGTTGGCAGAGTGTTGCTGATGCCGCTCCCGTCAGAGTTATAGAACTTCAAAGAATTGATGGTGTAGGGGCGATACGTCGGTACAGATAACCGTACTACATTCAGTCCGGCTTGGAGGTTGAGACTCACTGCTCCCGTATCAACGAACGTATCTCCAGAATCCTGCAATCCATCAACCGGAATGTTGTTGATGGTAGTAATCTTGCTGTTGTTGACCAGAACATCCATGCTTGCTCCCGGAGTACTCGTGCCAACACTCACCTTTAGATTATAGGTTCCGGCCTTGGATACCCGAAGCAGGTAGTCAAATGTACTTCCGGCTGCGATATATCGAACATACGGATCGACCTCTGGCCCAGCGCCCAAATACTCCCTCGCATCCACTTCTGCTGGCAGCGCTGTCCCGGCTGTCACTTCTGGGAGTGGTGATGTGCGCACCGCGTTGTAGCCCAGTTCCTTCGGTTGAGTCAGATCGGACAGGTCATTGGTGAGACTCCAAGTTCCATACTGGGTATCAAAAATTCCCGCTCCCGCAGTAAACCAATTGAACTGGTGCCCACCTTTGCTGTACCAAACCTTTAGGTACCGCTCCACGAGGTCTTTCATACGCGGATCGAGCGTAGCCGCTTTCTTTGCCGCGATATTATTGGGGCCAAAGGTATCTGGGCCACCCTCATAGGCGGCCATTTTCAAGCCGTAGTAGGTGGCTACCGTAACTGTATCCTGTAGGACAGTTGAGTTCTGATAGTTATCAATGGAGGCTGAGAGTGCAGCTAGCACCTGATCGGCAGATAGGTTTGGGTTGCTATCCTGACCGTTTAAGTTAAAGTAGGGTGCGACGGCGATCGCATAAAAGAACTTATTGGGTGGACCGTAGACCTGATTGATGAACCCCAACTGCCCCTCAAATCGCTGCGCCCCAACGAGCTGATACGCTAAAACTGGTCGGATTCGGGTGTTAATTGCTGAAGCTCCAAACACTTGGCTGAAGATGTCACTAATTTCTTTCAGACGTTTGGCCACTCGCCGATCTCCCAGGGTGACATCACCCGTGTTACCATCAAAGCTAAGGTTTGATCCTCCTGCCGCTACCTCGTTCACTGCCGCAGCGCGATTCATGCCAGCTTGGTAGAAGCCATCATTCCAGACCTCGTTGCTATACTCCACATAGACTTTCAGGTGTGGCTGTAGCTTGGTGCTAATCAACTGGGCGAGGTTCTTGATATAGTCATCAGTTGCTAGGA
>CAXUIV010000131.1:4136-7579 GCA_964250875.1 uncultured bacterium | reverse complement strand
GTGTTAAACACTGGCGGCTTGAGCGGATCCTCACCCGGACGAATCAACTTGATATCAGTCGCACCACCATGTGTATTTTTAAGCATCAGTACAAATGGCTGTGCTCCGGGACTCACATTATTAACTACGACGTCTGCTGTAAACAGTTTGGAACTAGTGTCATATTTGGGATTTTGCACGGCTCCCGACGTCAGCTGTAGATTCAGGGTAGGCTGGGTGTTACTAAGGCAAGAGAAATGGTAGGTACCGGATGGCGGAGTTATCTCATTGACATAAAAGCCAAAGTCGGTAGTTGGCCAACCATGGGAATCAACTGAAGCCCGACTATTTAGATTCAATCCATAACCCTCGCTGTTGATGTTATAGAACCCTCCCGCTGTTTTCATAGCGTCCGCAAAGGCAAAATCGTAGGAATAATCAACTTCTCCATTCAGCCCCGCTCCGAGCGGTACCACCGCCACTTTGGTTGCGGTTGCTGCAGATGTTGGAACGGGTATGCTGTCGGCACAGCAGACTAAAGTCAAGACTAGCAGCGCTAGAATGCCAAAACTCCACCACCTTTTCAACCGGATCCTATTCATAATCTAAACCTTCAAAAAAGAACTTACGCAGAACACACTTCAACTCCCTTGCAAAATCAGGAGCTGCAACGTTGAAGTCAGGCACCTTCTAAATCTGTTCAAGCAGTCTCAAGCTGCTTTGAACTTGCACAGATTAGTAGATCGCTCAATGCTTTAGGTAAGCGAGTTCTCTGAATTAAACGCTTCATCCTTTCAGGTAGATACAGGTATGATGTCCTCTTGGAATGACGGCCAAAATCTATTCACCCAGTAAAATATTCCGCCATCTCAGCTGACAGAAGTTATAACTAATAACTATCAGTTTAAAGCGAAACGTTTAGGTCATAGGGCTACGGTAAAGATAGAATCTTCTTGCTTGTCCTCTCCGCAATTATTGGCAGACGTGATTCCAATACTTGCTGCACCTAACGCACTTTCTGGATGTTTTGGAACCGGAACGATTTAGGTAAATGCTGTACCACTATGGTATGTCTACAGTCAAATCTTTGCCCGCCGTTAAATGCTTGAATCTATCTGTAGACGCGGCGGTGTTTTTCTGTAGGAGCGGTTTGCTCTATCAAAGATAATCAATTCTTCAAACTTATTGCAATATTTATCACGCAACTTCACAAAAAAATTATATATGATAATTGGTGTACGTTTATAACCATTTGTCACCACTGGCTCAACGGTTAGCACTTCTGCCACTGCTGGCTGTGTCCCGTGGACGAGAATACTCATCATTGGAGTATTCTTTCGCATAGTAGAAATAGCTGTCTGATTCGTTCTCCACAATTACACCATTGACAACTAGACCCAGGACATTTTGGTTAGAACGCTGTAGTGCTTCTTTAGCTGTAGCTGCACTGTTAGAATCAACAACCTCAGGCCGCGCCACCAACAGCACACCATCTGCCATCTTGCCTAAAGTCAGAGCGTCGGCTGCCATAAGCAGTGGAGGAGCATCAATGATGACAAAGTCGTATGTCTCCGATAAACTCTCGATTAGCGAGGACATTCGTCTAGAGTTTATAAGAGCTGCTGGATTAGGAGGCATTGCCCCAGAAGTTAGAACATCCAGGTTAGGCATCACTTTTCTCACCGCTGTCCTAAACTCCGCCTGCTCGACAATAATGTCGCTTAACCCGACTGCATTGGGCAGTTGCCATACATGGTGCTGAAATGGCTTACGGATATCACCATCTAAAATTAAGACACGTTGTCCTAACTCAGTCATGGCTACAGCTAAGTTTGCAGAAACACTAGACTTGCCCTCTTTAGGAACAGAACTTGTCACTACGATCACTTTGATCTCTTTATCAGGACTAACGAATCTTAAGTTAGCCTGAAGCATGCGGTACGCTTCGCTGATAGGTGAACGGGGAGTATCTCTAACAGGAAGTTCTGGAACAGTCCCTTCCTGGTCCTTGCGACGAGATGTACCCTTCTTCTTCCCAAAATAAGGAATACTTCCCAGCAGTGTATATCCAAATAGCTCCCTTGCTTCTTTAAGAGTTTTGACATACTTGTCACTTGCTTCCAAAAGAAACACAAGGGCTGCTGCGAGGGCGATACCTGCTACGCCACCCATAGCGAGTATCGAAGTCTTTTTATTAGCGGCTGGCGTGTCAGGGACCAAAGCGGATTCAATGATACGGGCATTACCCATGCTTTGGTTCTCCGCGATCCGTAACTCTTGAAGCTTTTTCAAAAGACTTTCATAAGTTGATTCTGCTGCCTCTGACTGCCGCGTCAGCTCCCGCTGTTCTTGCTCTAATCTGGGTATGTTACTGGCTCGCTCTTTGTATGTCGTTTCAGCGTTAGCTAAATAAGACAACCGACTAGCCAGACCTGTACGTTCTATCTCTGATTTAACGAAATCATCGGCTAGTTTCTCTTTAGAGTCTCCAATCTGCAAGTTGCCATCGGACACCTGGATCTGCTGATTTCCCAAATTTTGTCCGACTCGCTCTTGCAGTAGGGCTTTGAGAGCATCTCTCTTATCTTTTAGAGCCTCTATTGTTGGGTGTGAGTCCAGGAAGCGAGTGCGCTCAAGTGCCAACTGGTCTTCTGCCTGCTGGTATGCTTTCAGCGCATCCTGTACCCCAGGAGACTGATTAAGAGAATTTATGGCTACGGCTTCTTGGGAACTCCTGCCCACTTTGGTTCGTAGGTTTGCAGTTCGAGTACTTGCATCTGCCAGTGCAGCCTGAGCATCGGCAATTTTGCCGTCTAGGTCTTGAACCGTAGTCACTGCTGAATCGGCTTCTTTGTCCAAGGCTACAACTTGGTTTCGTTCTTTAAACCGGCGCAGCGCTAAATCTGCTTGACGAACTGTGTTTTCCGTTTGAGGTAGCTGCGTAGTAATAAATTCTGTAGCCGCTATGGCAGCAGCCCGATTGCTATGTATGTTGTTTTCTACATAGACTTTCATAAGTTCGTTGATGACGGCTGCTGCTTCCTTGGGATCGTAGCTTTGATAAGAAAGCTCTAGGACATCAGTTTGCGGCAGATTCTTCAGGGTAATCTGTTTTACCAACACCTCAGGCTTGAGTGGTTTACCCTGACTATCCTTAAGGTTGAGCGCGGCTATGGTTTTCTCTGCAAGAGGGATGGAATGAATAATCTCCACCTCTGTATTCAGAGGATTAGAGTTCGTATTTACAGAAGACAATTCTCCTACTTGTGGACCGTCGCCTGTATCTGTCAAGCGTGTGGCAGCAGTAATCTGGTTCTTCTTGAACAAGATTTTTCCTTGCGCCTCATAGATTGGTCTTTGCGTGGAGGCATACATGGATGCGCCTACCACAGCACAGCCAAATAAGCCAGTAGCAGGTAGCCAATGCCGTTTCAGACCTAACCAGTACTTTTGAAGATCTAAAC
>CAXUIV010000131.1:0-4036 GCA_964250875.1 uncultured bacterium | reverse complement strand
AGACATTCCCGGAAAATTGACGAGCCTAATTGACTAACAGGGTAGCTAGAAGTGAAGCTGTCGTCTGAGACGCTGGATTTGGCAACAAAACTAGAGAGTAGCCAAAACAGTAGGAATGATGGACTTGACTGCTAGAGGAGTTTAAGCGATCGCCCTGATATTTTTAGATCCAAGTGCAACGTTGGACTTGGCAGCTCGTAGTCGTCTCGATGCCCCGGATGAAACTGCCTGTAGATGCGCTACGCTCGACTGGACTGTAACCACAACAGGCTGATGACAGCTTAATGTTGCTCGACTACGGTAGATGCCGCTACCGGAAACTTCGACTATACGCTTCCATCAGCAGTTTAATCAATTCTTGGCCTCTGCGTCTAGCGAAATTGGGTGGCTCTCTTAAAAATTGTTTATCTCTTCACAGACTTTGCCTCTGTGGAGTCACCACCTAAGGGAGCCACAAACAGAAAGCCCTGAAAATTCAACTACCTATGACATAATCTATACGTCTATATCATCCGTCATCTGCTTGGTCAAAACACACCCCATGAGGCAGCGCTCGGTCAAAATCAAACTTAAAGGACGATGGCCTGGTGGATTGTACTTGACCGTGGGAGTTACAGTAGCTGTCGGAGGAGCCTTGTTGGCAGGTGTGATTTACTCCTGGTTAGGTTGGATGGCATTCTTTACGGCGATGGCTTTTCGTCTGATGGCGGATGATGCACTCAGATTGTGGGCGATCGCGATCGGACTGTTCAGCGGAGGTTGCAGTGGCGTTATTGCAGGTTTTGCAACCTGGCTGGGTCTGCATCGCCTAGTTGCCCATCCCCGCAAGTTGTTTTTGCAGACTTGGCTAGTCTGGACAATTGTGGGGACTGCCTTCTGGGTATTTGAACGCGGTTTGTCTAGCGGTACTACCTTCCTTTTAGGGGGAGGGGTAGCAGCTAGAGCGATCGCGATCGCCACTGCTGCATGGTTACGACACTCACGCCGGTAATGCACTCCACCTCTTATTCTCAAGGGGGGTTATTCTGAAGATGCGGCTAAGCTCACGACGTCCTTACAGTGATGTTTGACCGACACACCACTACAACCTCGAAACAGGACACGATCCGAATGTTGCTGCATCTGAGTACTTGGCCTGAAGTTGAAACTTATCTAGAACAGTCTAAGGGTATTATTCTCCCGATTGGTTCGACCGAGCAACATGGGCCGACAGGCTTGATCGGTACGGATGCGATTTGTGCGGAGGCGATCGCCCGTGGTGTGGGTGAAGCAACCCAAGCACTCGTTGGTCCCACAATTAATGTTGGCATGGCGCTGCATCACACTGCCTTTCCTGGCACGATGAGCTTGCGTCCCAGCACGATGATTCAGGTGATTCAGGATTATGTCACCTGTTTAGCTAGAGCTGGTTTCACTAAGTTCTTCTTTATTAACGGTCATGGCGGCAACATTGCTACGCTCAAGGCGGCTTTTGCTGAGGCTTATGCGCATTTGGGAGACATCAACCTTCCTAATGCTCAGCTGGTGCAGTGCCAAGTGGGTAATTGGTTTATGTGCGGTTCTGTCTACAAGTTGGCGAAGGAGTTATACGGTAGCCAGGAAGGTTCCCATGCAACGCCGAGTGAGGTGGCTGTGACTCAGTATGTTTATCCAGAGGTGGTGAAGCAAGCTCCCTTGTCGCCAGAGGTTGCTTCTGGACATCCGATATATGGAGCAGCCAATTTTCGGCAGCGCTATCCTGATGGTCGCATGGGGTCTAATCCTGCTTTGGCGACGTCTGAGCATGGAAAGCAGTTTTATGAGTTGGCGGTGAAGGAGTTGAGCAATGGGTATTTAGAGTTTTTGAGTGGGGAGTAGGAGAGGGAGTAGACGAACCGCAGAGGCGCAGAGGGCGCAGAGGTAAGAGGTTTTAGAGTCCGGCGAACCATTCGTAACCTTGATCTTCCCAGTAGCCTTTAGTGGGTGAGAGGTGGTTGGTTAGGGTGATGCGGGTCACCCATTTGCTTTGCTTGTAGCCTAGTTTGATGGGGGAGGATAGACGTAGGGGTGCGCCGTTGTCTGCTGATAGGGGCTGTCCGTTTTTTTGGTAGGCCATTAGCGTTTGGGGATGCAGAGATGAGGCTATGTCCCAGCTTTCATAGTAGCCGTCGGCAGATTTGAAGTAAGCGTAGCGGACGTCTGCTTTTGGTTGAGCAAGGGCTACGATGTCCCGCAGTCGGACTCCACCCCACTGCACGATCGCGGCCCAACCCTCAACACACACGTGGCGAATGGTTGTGGAGGTGAGGGGCATCCGTTCGATATCTGTCATGCTGAGGCTGAGGGGGTTATGCACTTCACCGTCAACTGTGAGGCGATACGTTTTGGGATCGATGTCGGGAGTAAAGTCAAAAGTGTTAATGAGTAGAGCTTTTGGCTGAATGTCGCTCTTGGGAAATTCGGGTACGGGTTTTTGAGGATTTAATAGTAGGGCCTCAACACTCTGGTTGAGAGGCTCGAAAGTTTTGCCTGCAATTCCCTCAAATAGACTTGACTCACACCCGCCTAAGAGTAAACCAAGGCTGGAGAATCCTGATAGCTGAAGAAAGCGGCGGCGCAGTAGATGATGAGGGATTTGATTTGGATGCATGAGGTATTACCAGAAGATTGATTCTATAAGACGTGAACCTCCAACCTTGAGGCCCAACAAGGAGTGAATGATGGCAAAGAGGATGACTGTTGGCACTGTTGTGAAGTGAACAATTCGCAATGCCTGCCAACTGCCAAACAAATCGACAATCCAATCGAATTGTGCTGGTTTATACATGCCTATTCCGCTCAAAACGGCGAGCAGGAGAACGGGAATGATCGCGGTGTAGGCTAATCGATGCCAAGCATAATTTTTGCGTTTTGGGTTCTGACTCTGCTGTAAAGATTTGAGGTCATTACTGCTGACAAATCGGTGCTTCCAGCGTCGGGTAATGAAAATATAGAGACCGTACCATAGCAGATTCAGGGCAAACAGCCACATGGCAGCGAAATGCCAATGTCTACCTCCGGCAAGCCAACCGCCCAGCACAAATAGGGGCGGAAAATGCCAGCCGCTACGCCCGCCAAACACTGGATTGGCGTTATAGATTTGTAGCCCACTGGTGATCATTAAGAAGAGGCTGATGAGATTTACCCAGTGAAATAGCTTTGCTGGAAGGGTTTGTTTGGGCTTAGACCGGGCAGTGTTTTTGGGGCGAATAGATGAATCCATTTAGAATAAGAATTCCGTACCAAGATGTATTGATGTTATCTCAAGTACGATTCAAATCCCGTTTTGGATTGAGTTCGTAGCACATCGCCGAGAACATCCGAGTTATGGTGCTGTTCGTAGATTAGATAGACGTCTACGGCAAGCAACATGAACGAACACTCTTTACGGCGACGCCAACTGCTTTTGTATTTAGGTCTGGCAGCTGGCACGGCTACACTCAGTATTGGCGCTAAGAAAGCTGCTAACCAGACTGCTGTCAGTATGCCGATCCCTGCTGCGGGCGATTCTCCTCGCTCCCTCTCTGTCGCTGCTGCATCAACAGGATCTCTACCTGAGTTTCAGGGCATCAGCCAGTGGCTGAATTCTCCTCCTCTGAGTGTTGCTGATCTTAAAGGTAGCGTCGTACTGGTGCAATTCTGGACATTTGCCTGCATCAACTGCCAGCGCACGTTACCCTATGTCACCCGGTGGCATCGACAATATGCTTCTCACGGGCTGAAGGTTGTCGGGATTCATACTCCTGAATTTCCCCAAGAGAAGGATGTGGATAACGTTAAAAGAGCGCTGCAACGGCACCAAATTACTTATCCCGTTCCAATGGATAATGATTACAAGACCTGGAATGCTTACAACAACGGGTACTGGCCTCATTTGTTTTTAGCAGATCGGCAAAGCCTGATCCGCTACGATCATGTCGGGGAGGGAGCTTATGAAGAAACTGAGCAAACCATTCGGAAGCTTTTAGGATAGAGTGGTTGACTTTGTTTTTTTTGCGTCTTTGCGCCTTTGCGAGAG
>CAXUIV010000130.1:0-9834 GCA_964250875.1 uncultured bacterium | reverse complement strand
AAATCTGCTCATCCTCAGGGTTAGGTAACTCGAAATTCAAGTCGGCTGGCCCTTCTAAGGCGGATGCAAGGTCATTAAGGGCATCGGTGGATTGAAGCATTGGAGAGGTAACACGCTACGAATGGCTCATTATTACACGATATGACTCGGCTCACTCTACGGGTAGCGGTTCTCTATGAGGAAGGGCATGGGGCATGGTTGAATCCTTGGCCCTTCTTTAAGAAACTAGCTTGCCGTAATCCAACTCGACATCAATTCCTTTTAAATGGACGTAGCGCCAGCCGCCGCGATTACCGCCGGATTGTTGTAGTTAGTCAGTTCAAAGCCTTTGCTTACAAGCATCTCACGGACTTGGTCGCTGACCAGAGCATCGAATTCTGCCTGAGCGAGTCCATATAGCTTTGGTTCTCCAGCAAGCGCGATCGCTGGATGTGAATAAATCTCTACTAGATTTGCTCTGATCTGTGGGATCAAACCGAGTAAATACGCCTCGGTCATGCGCCCACTTTCCAGCAAGCCATAAACGCGCTCGGCGAAGCCAATTCCTTTTGTTTTCAGCAGCCGCTCTCCGTAGAGGCGGAGACCGGAAAAGATGAAAGACCAAAGGAGCTTGGTTTGAAGATCGCTACGGTCAATGTTCAGAGTTAGCTTCAGTTCCTCAGATGGGAGCCGGATCACCTTGATGTTGAATTCTTCAGCTAGTTCTACCAGGGCACGCAACACGACCGGGTGGGAGTGCATGTGTAAATGACCATCGACATGAGAGAGTTGCAGCCCAGTGTTGCGAAACTTTTCGAGCTGAGCGCGAATTTCGAGCTTCATTTCTCTATGTGTCCGAGGATCAAACTGGTAACGAACTCCAGCACGGTTGATTTGCTGGGAGAAGTTCCCACCTGCGTCAACCAAGTGGGGAATCTGCGAGGGGGGCAGTACCGCCTTGCCTTTACCTAAAACCAGATGTAGTCCAACTCCTAGGTTCGGATGAGCTTGCGCTAAAGCAACTGCTTCACCAAAGGCTTCACCTGTAACCATCAGGCTGGTACTTGTCAGCACCCCCCGTTCATGAGCCTCGATGATAGCGCGATTGAGGCCAGAAGAGAGGCCAAAATCGTCACCATTAACAATAGCGAATCGACGGTGTGACCTGGAAACAGCATCACGCTCTGATGTGACGATTTTAGCTTGATTAGTCATTAAAACTCAATAAAGATAGAGCAACCAGACACCACAAATTTGTATGCGACGAGTAGTGGGGGGTATCCTGCACACCTCGTTTATACCAACACGCTATTGTCACACCAATACCGGATTTTGGGTAGTTTTGAGTTATGAGTTATGAGTTGAAATCTTAATTCAAAATTTATAGTTTAAAAGTCAAAATTATGAATTACCTGGATCTAAGAAGGTGGTGAATGCATCGACTCTCCTACAGTGACATTGAGCTGGTCTCCTACCAAGAGAACCACAGCACTCATATATAGCCATAGCATCAACACGATCGCTGCCCCAATTGCACCGTAAGCTTTGTTGTAGTTACCAAAATTTGCTACGTAAAGCCGAAACAAACCAGACAAAACGGCCCAAAACACAGAGGCTAACACTGCTCCTGGCATAATT
Source organism: uncultured bacterium (assembly GCA_964250875.1). Classification (GTDB taxonomy): domain Bacteria; phylum Cyanobacteriota; class Cyanobacteriia; order Cyanobacteriales; family Chroococcidiopsidaceae; genus CAXUIV01. The sequence continues at coordinate 8,217 of CAXUIV010000130.1, read as the reverse complement.
GGGGTGCCAGAATTCCAACGACTTGGCCCATAACGATAGACAAAAGCAAACGCAATGGCAACAATGCCCAAGGCCAAAGGCCAGCTTAACAGCCGCCAGATCACCAATAAGACAGAGAGACCATGTATTTCACCAACGACAAACCTTAGGATGAGGTCGCTGATAAACACTAAAAAAGAGGCTGATAGCAGCAGCAGAATTGTGCCAATGGTCAGCCCTAGCGAGACGAGTTTGGCTTTCCAAAATGGACGTGTCTGTTCTGGGGGAATCTGATGGATCTGGTCGAGGGCATTCATCGCGGCACTGAGCGCTCCAGATGCCACCCAGATCCCCACCACAAAACTGATAGAAAACAACCCACTGTTTTTTGTTCGGGTAATTTCTGTAGCGAAACCATGAATCAGAGTTAATGCCTGCTCGGGTGCTACCTGACTGAGTCGCGCTGCTATACCTTTAAAAGTGGATTGCAAAGATTCTTGAAATAAACTGATGGCAGTAAGGATAGCAAGAATCGCCGGAAACAGCGACAACATAGCGTTATAGGCGATCTCAGCCGCTAGGCCGGGAAGTCGTCGCTGACCAACACGAGCTAAGGTTTTCTTCAGCGTGGGCCAGCTGAGATGACGAAAGAAACGAACGAAGCGAGTCTTTAGCATTGGCTGCTGATAATCTCTATATAGAAGAGACGAAGGAGCTGTTGAAAATGAGCCACGAAGTAGCACAGTGGTTGACAGAAATCAAGGCATTGAGACAGCAGTTGGCGGAACTTCAAAGCGATCGCGACGCTGCTTGGGAGAGTGCAGCTAGCTGGCGGCAGCTCTACAACACAGAAGCACAGCAACGCCGGACAGAAGCCAAGCTAACTCAGCAGGCGATCGCAGCACTCAAAGCTGAAATCCAGCAACTCCGGAGTATGCCTCAAGTGCCTGTAAACGATCCAGATTCTACAGTGGCTGTCCAACAAGAAGTGGAACAACTCCAAACTGTTGCAGAGTTACGAGAGAGGCTTTTCGCCACATTAACTGAGCGCGATCAGCTGGGGAAAGCGCTGAAAACCGAGCAAGCCAACCATGTTCAAACCCGCAAAAGCCTTACCACTGCTCTGGGTGATGCAATTGACCGATTAACAAGAGAGCGAACCACCAAGTCAGAAGAGGCCAAGGGCAATTGAGAAAGGGCAAAGGGTAAAGGACTTTCTTATGCCCCATGCCCTATGCCCTTCTTGTTCCTAGTCCAACAGCCTAGTAAACTTGAGTAGATGTCGGGGGTGTGTTAGGCTCTCCAGCTTGCAGCGGCGCAGGCGTTGAGGTTTGCACAGATTGTTCAGCGAAATGAGTCCATTCTGTGTGGAAGAAGCCTTCCTTATCAACTCGCTCGTAGGTATGCGCTCCAAAGTAGTCGCGCTGAGCTTGAGTGAGATTTTGTGGCAGGCGAGCGCTGCGATAGCTATCGAAATAATCCAACGACGCACTAAAAGCAGGAACTGAAATTCCTAGCTTCGCTGCCGTGGCGATGACCTCGCGCCAAGCTGTCTGCCGATCCAGAATTGTCTGTTTAAACTCTGGAGCCAACAGCAGGTTGTGTAGACCTGGGTCTTGATTGAAGGCGTCTTTAATCTTGTTCAAGAACCCAGCTCGAATGATACAGCCTCCTTTCCAAATCCGAGCCATTTCGCTCAGATGTAGATCAAAGTGATACGCATTTGATGCCGTAGCCAACAGTGCCATTCCTTGAGCGTAGGAGCAAATTTTTGAGCAATAGAGTGCATCGCGGATTTGGTTGATGAAAGTTTGGGTATCTCCCTCGTACTTCCCAACCGCTGGACCAGTCAGAACCTTGGAGGCTGCTACTCGTTCTTGCTTGTAAGAAGACATGATCCGAGCATTAACTGCCGCGATGATCGTCGGAATAGAGACACCCAGCTCTAAAGCACTTTGCACCGTCCAGCGACCAGTTCCCTTTTGTCCGGCGGCGTCAAGCACGAGATCGACCAAGGGCTTGTTTGTCTCTGGGTCGGTGTACGTGAAGATATTAGCTGTGATCTCAATCAAGAAGGAATTGAGTTCGTCAGTCGTATTCCACTCGGCAAAGACTTCGTGTAGCTGCTTATCGTCAAGCCCCACAGCATTCTGGAGTAGGTCGTATGCCTCTGCAATCAGCTGCATATCGCCGTACTCAATTCCGTTGTGTACCATCTTGACGTAGTGACCTGCACCACCAGGACCGATGTATGTTACACAGGGTCCATCATCGACCTGAGCAGCAATCTTCGTAAAAATCGGCTCCAAATACTCATAGGAGCTTTTTGTGCCTCCCGGCATCAGGCTAGGGCCATTCAGCGCCCCTTCTTCACCACCGCTGACACCCATTCCGATGAACCTGAATCCGGCTGGCTCTAGCTCGCGAGTGCGGCGATTGGTGTCCTCAAACAAGGAGTTGCCGCCGTCAATCAGGATGTCGCCTTCCTGTAGTAGAGGCTTGAGCTGGTTGATCACTGCATCCACAGGGGCACCGGCTTTGACCATAATCAGAATTTTGCGGGGTCGCTCCAAGGAACTCACAAAGTCCTCAAGGGAATAGGTAGGTTTGACGTTCCTACCAGGTGCCCGCTCTGCCATAAAAGCATCGGTCTTCTCACGAGAGCGATTGTAAACCGAGACAGGGAAACCATTACGTTCGACATTCAGCGCTAGGTTTTCGCCCATCACTGCCAGACCAATCACGCCAAAGCTTTGCTGTGTCATATTCTCTAGCTAGTTTACTCTTGTTGAGTTAATTCCCCTCCAGAGTAGCCCGATCTCTCTGGGATATCCTGTAAAAAAGAGATTAAGACTTGGTTTAGGGAGTGCAACATCAGTTTTAGACAGTTAATTAATTTTGGTTTGTATCTAAGTCAACAGTTGTCTTGCAGAATTGAGATATCTAGTCTTATGACACAGTAAGGAGTACCTACTATATGCTGGCATATGTCCTGGCGCTGGCCGTTGGTCTTGGTAGCTTGACTATTTTCATGGCTGCTTTCTTTTTTCCAGAAGTTCACCGCAAGAATGACTTCATCTGGAGTGGGGTAGGGCTGTTTTATGCCTTGGTGTTGTGGGTGTGTGCTGGACGCATCACTGGTGGTGTCCTGCTAGGTCAAGTGGCTGGCATTGCTCTGTTGGGTTGGTCAGTCACACAAACGCTACAGCTACGTCGCGAACTCACTCCACGCCAACAGCAGACTGAGTTACCGAGTGCAGAGGCGGTCAAAAACACCATTCAAGATAAAGTGGCTGATTTATCGCTGAACGAGAGGTTGTCTCAATTCAGTAAACAGATTAGCAGCAGCGTCGCTGGAGCAAAAGACCAAATTCAGCAGAAACTGAGTGCGACTCAAAGCAAGAGTAAGCCGGATCAAGTTTCAACCCCAGCACCTGTCACCACCTCAACTACAGTCGCCCCTACTACCGCTACTACCACTGTAGAAAGCGCAACGTCGAAATCTCAACAGACACCACCCGCTTCGACAGAAGTGGTCGAAACCACGGAGAAGCCTTCACCATCTTCTGTTGAGGTCGAAGCTCCATCAGAAGCGATCACGGAACCGAACACAACGCTAGAGCTAGTGCGTCCTGATCCACCCGATCCTGAACTTGTAGAGGCTGCTATCCGCGATGCTAAAGAGAAGGCTGTAGAGTTCTCGCCCCCAGAACCTGCACCACATGCAACTGACTCCTCAAAGCCAGAGGAATAGCCCGAAAAGTAGACACGCACCGACAATATCTGTAGAGACGTTGCATGCAACGTCTCTACAGACTGAAAACTCCCACCAGTTAGCTTAACGGAACGGGATTGATGTATCTTTTGCGTTCCAGATGCGCATTTAGCCATGGGAGTGTCAAAATAGTGATTCAAGTACCCCGCAAAACTCCCCGGCATTTAATGACAGCACCAGGAAGCTATAAAGACACCGTCAATCTGCCCCAAACCGACTTTGAGATGCGGGCGAACGCGATTAAGCGAGAGCCAGAACTACAAAAATTTTGGGCAGACAACCAGATTTACGAACATCTGTCGCAGGATAATCCCGGCGAGGTATTTGTTCTACATGACGGGCCACCCTATGCCAACGGTGCGCTTCACATGGGTCATGCCCTGAATAAAATCCTCAAAGACATCATCAACCGCTTTCAACTACTGCAAGGTCGCAGGGTTCGTTACGTCCCTGGTTGGGACTGCCACGGTTTGCCAATTGAGCTGAAAGTTATCCAAGGACTGAAATCATCTGAACGCCAACAGCTTACGTCTCTGGAACTCCGGCGCAAAGCGCGGGAATTTGCCTTAAAGGAAGTAAAAGAACAGTGCCAGGGCTTCAAGCGCTATGGCGTGTGGGGAGACTGGGAGCATCCCTACCTAACATTGAACCCAGAGTATGAAGCGGCCCAGATTGGTGTATTTGGTCAGATGGTGTTGAAAGGTTATATATACCGAGGACTAAAGCCAGTTCACTGGAGTCCCAGTTCTAAAACCGCTCTAGCAGAAGCCGAGTTAGAGTATCCCGAAGGCCACACCTCCCGCAGTATCTATGCTGCCTTCCCCATAACGAGCCTCGCACCAGCTGTCCAGTCCCTACTAGAACCATATCTACCCCAACTGGGTGTAGCCATCTGGACAACCACACCTTGGACGATTCCAGCCAACCTAGCAGTTGCCGTCAACCCAGAGCTAACCTACGCCGTAGTAGAAATCACTCCAAACTCCGCACCTCAAACTCCGCAACGCCAGTCGCCTCAAGTCGGGAAACCCACCCACGACGCTGGCTCCTCCGAACTCCGAACTCTCAACCACCTGATCGTAGCAGCCGACCTTGTAGAGCAGTTGTCGATAAAACTGAACACTAAACTGGCGGTGATGTCAACCGTAAAAGGTAAGGACTTGGAGTACTCCACCTATCGGCATCCTCTATTTGACCGGGAGAGTCCGATTGTGATTGGGGGTGATTACGTCACTACAGAGTCTGGTACTGGCTTAGTACATACCGCTCCAGGCCACGGTCAGGATGATTACCTCGTCGGTCAGCGCTATAATTTGCCGTTGCTGTCGCCAGTTGATGACGATGGTAACTTTACCGCCGAGGCAGGGCAATTTGCTGGGTTAAACGTGATCCAGGGGGATGGCAATGAAGCAGTCATTCGGGCGTTGATGGCAGCTGGGTCACTGCTGAAGGAAGAGGCTTACGTTCATAAGTATCCCTACGACTGGCGGACAAAAAAACCAACAATCTATAGAGCAACTGAACAATGGTTTGCTTCAGTAGAGGGATTTAGGGAAGAAGCCCTAAAGGCGATCGCCACCGTAAAATGGATTCCGGCCCAAGGCGAAAACCGCATCACCCCAATGGTGTCGGAACGTTCCGACTGGTGTATTTCACGTCAGCGCAGTTGGGGTGTCCCAATTCCCGTTTTCTACGATGAAGAAACAGGGGAACCACTGCTGAACCAGGAGACGATCGCCTATGTGCAGGCGATCGTGGCAGAAAAAGGCTCTGATGCCTGGTGGGAACTTTCAGTTGCAGAGTTACTGCCAGAAAGCTACCGCAACGGTCATTACCGCAAAGGCACCGACACAATGGATGTCTGGTTCGATTCTGGTTCCTCTTGGGCAGCTGTGTTGAAGCAGCGACCAGAACTGCGCTATCCAGCCGACATCTATCTAGAAGGATCAGACCAGCATCGTGGCTGGTTCCAGTCCAGTTTACTGACCAGCGTTGCCACTAACGGCTGCGCCCCCTACAAAACAGTCTTGACCCACGGTTTTACAGTTGACGAACAGGGTCGCAAGATGAGTAAATCTCTGGGGAATGGCATTGACCCCTTGGTGATCATTGAAGGTGGCAAAAACCAAAAGCAGGAGCCGCCTTATGGGGCTGATGTGTTGCGCCTGTGGGTGGCGTCAGCCGATTACTCCTCAGATATTGCCCTCAGTAAGAATATTATCAAGCAGATGGGGGATGTCAGAAACAAGATTCGCAACACGGCGCGTTTCTTGTTGGGCAATTTGCATGATTTCGAGCCGGCTAAAGATGCTGTACCTTACGAGCAATTGCCGCAGTTAGACCGCTACCTGCTGCATCGAATGACTGAGGTATTTGAAGAAGTCACAGAAGCTTTTGAAAGTTTTCAATTCTTCCGGTTCTTCCAAACGGTGCAAAATTTCTGTGTTGTAGATCTGTCTAACTTTTATCTGGATATTGCTAAAGACCGGCTGTATATCAGCGCCCCAGATTCATCCCGACGTCGTAGCTGTCAAACAATATTGGCACTTGCGGTGAAAAATTTAGCTCAGGCGATCGCCCCAGTGCTTTGCCACACGGCTGAGGATATCTGGCAGTATCTCCCCTACCAAACACCCCACAAATCTGTGTTTGAGTCCGGCTGGGTGAAGCTAGAACCGCATTGGCAGAAACCAGAGTTGGCAACATTCTGGCAGCAGCTACGGCAAATTCGCAACGACGTGAACAAGGTGCTAGAGCAAGCGCGGGCAGAAAAAGCGATTGGTTCCTCCCTGGAAGCCAAAGTTTTGCTCTATGTTCCAGACCAAGAATTAAAGCAACGTCTACAAGCCCTGAATCAAAACAGTACTCCTCAACCCAACGACGTGGATGAACTGCGCTATCTATTTATTGCCTCTCAGGTAGAGTTTCTAGATTCACCTGAAGCTTTAGCCGCAGTAAAATACAGCTTCCAGTCAGACATAGGAATTGGTGTTGTGTCAGCGGATGGGCAGAAGTGCGATCGCTGCTGGAATTACTCAGTCCATGTAGGAGAATCCGAAGAGCATCCTCTGCTATGCGAAAGGTGCGTTCCAGCCTTGGCGGGGCAATTTTAACCTTTGCGCCTAACGCCTAACGCTTCGCTTCGCCTCCGGCTAACGGCTTCTCTTCGCTAATGCGAGAGAAGAATTATTCATGCAAAGGCGCAAACACGCGAGTGCATCCTAGTTTGGTAGTGAGTATAAATGCTTGAGCCTACAGCTAGAACCAGGCAATAGACTTTGAGCATTGCCCTTCTACCACATAACATAGGACGATACGTCCAACTAGAAGATACAGTTGTGTCACTCAAACCTATTGCTGGACGCAAACAGACCCCGAATGGACACGCACCGTCCTGCCGATTTGTCCATCGCTCCCAAAGACGAGTAAGACGAATTGGCTCTGACTTCGCCTCCTCTGTATCGTGAACCCACAACAATTCCAACATGGCGTTGTGGAAAAAGAAACGGCGATTAGCTGTGCCTTGTCCAAGATGTGTATTAGATGCCCCCTCTACTAAACCGAATGCTACTAGACGATCAGCATCGCAAGCACCAATATCAGTACAGATGAAGAGGTGATCAAATTCAAGCGCCATCAATTAATCTGGCCATTTTCTGGCACCATGTGGAATGTGTAAAATGACAACGTTACCATCATGAATCGTATACAGTATCAGATAATTGCCGAAAGGAACTTTTCGGATATCTTCACCGTGTTCGGGCGCTAACGGATAGCCTTGCGGCGCGTTAGTGATTCGGTAACAACGCTCCCTGATTTCCTGAACGAAGGAAATAGCACGCCTTGGGTTATCTACTGCAATGTAGTCCGCAATGCCTTCAAGGTCGTCTTCAGCTTGCGTCGTAAAAATACAGAACATGAAAATTACATCATATCCTGGTATTTTTTCTCAAGGCGGGTGAACACGTCCTCGGCTGGCTTTGTGCGTCCTGCCTTGAGGTCAGCAAGCCCTTGTCGTACCCCTGATAAAATGTTTTCCACTTCCTGCTGCTGTAAATGGCGTTTGTGCTTCCAGTCACGGATAGCGTCGCGGAAGACTTCGCTGCTTGAAGCATAATCCCCCGATTCTACAGCTTCTCTGATGATAACAGCCATTTCTGCGGGCAATGCAACCGTCATGCGTTCGATCTTCGTCACAAAACCATCTCCTTCAATTTTAGCTATAGTACTACAAATTCATACTTATTCATACTGTATTTTAGTACATCCTCAATCAAACCCAGAGCGGAGATCGTCTCATCTGGTTTTCCGTTCCTGGAATGTGGGAAGTTACTGGCAAAAGGCGAGAATGCTGCGTCTGTTTGGGTGCATCCCACCTTTGTAAAAGCACTCTTTTGGGACGGGAGGATGCCCGTTCCTGTGGAACAGGCGTCTCGCCTGTTCCACAGGAAGTCTATTTGCAA
>CAXUIV010000129.1:0-9907 GCA_964250875.1 uncultured bacterium | reverse complement strand
AACACCATGCCTAATGATGTGGATGAAATCGTTTTCTGCGGAGGTACGGCGGATTATCTCAAGCCAGAACTGGCGTCGTATTACAAACACTTCAGTTTGTCGTGGAGTGCAGACATCACCATCCCGTCTAACCTGCTGCCGCCAGATATGGGACATCGGTTTGACGACATCTACGGTTTATTTTTGTATTTCATCTCGAAATGTCAGGTTCAGTGTCCTGAACTTTTTAAACGGGCGGTGGTTGCTGGTGGGTAAATCGCAGCTTCACTTTGTTTGGCGCTACCAACCGCTGGCTGGTTCACCGGATGGAATCATGTTGAAATATTTGCGGAACGTACCCAACGATTCGGCGCAAGACCTGATTCTGCGAGCGGTTCGGGCATTTTGGCTGCCTCTAGCCCTGCAATCTCACGCAGAGGGAGTTAAATCCAAGACCGAACTAAAACAGATTGGCAGGATGGCAATCTACGATTTGCTACATCAAATCGAACACCTGTGCGCAGCGCTGGAATTAGAGCGTCCCTTTGCACTTCAGCTCGAACAACTATCAGACGCAGAAACCCAGAAGCAAGCAGAAACCAGCCAGTCGGCAACCCGATTGCTCCTGCAAACCGCAGACGCTGGAGCGACCTGGAACACCAGTATTGAAGACCTGTAGCAATGGCACGTAAAGCAAAAAATCAGATTGCGCCCACAGGGGTCAAGCATATGGAAGAACAGCACGGTCCAGAAGGTCTAGGAGAGAGGAATACCCATCCCAAGTTACCGACCAAAATTCACCTCATTGATGGTGAGAAGGGCGGCGTGGGCAAGTCCCTGTTTGCCAGGGTCATGATGCATTACTGCCAAACCAACAATAAATCCGTCGCCCTAGTGGATTCGGATGCGACGAATCCAGACGTGTTTGAAGTGTATGGAGGTAAGAAGATTACGTTTTCCGAAGACGAACGCAAGTCTTACGCTGCCGATGAAATTTTCGATTTGGCTTTCGAGCAGTCTGTGGTCGTCAACCTTCCCGCACAGACTTATTACCTGGTATCCCAGTGGATTCAGCGAAATAACCTGCTGGAGTTGGGGAAACAATATGACATCCAATTTGTCAAGTGGTTTGTCTGTAATGGGGCCTACGATAGCGTCAAGCTTTTCTTAGAGTCCGTTGAAAAGTTTAAGACAGACATGACTCACGTTCTCGTGGAGAATTATTACTCTTGCGACGAATGGAGTCAAGTCTACGAGCGTCCCGGTTTAAAACAAGCCATTGAGGACTGCCAAATTAAGAGCATTAAGTTTCCCAAGCTCAGCTATCAGGAACGCGACCGAATTTTAGAACACAAGTTAACCTTTGCTGATGCGGTCAAACACAAGGATATGAAGATTTTGGGCCAGCAGCGGGGTGTCAACTTTCTCAAGCAGGCGCTGGCTGAAATTGGCAAGACCCGTTTGGTGCTGTCGTAATGGTGAACGGTCAAAGACATCAGAGTCTACTAGACGAACTGCTGGAAGGAAAGCCTGAGGAGTTCAAGCTCAAGGTGGCGAAGATAATTGCTAGAAATGGGATTGACGAGACCGACCCGTTGTTTGTTCTGTTGGTGGCGACGGGGCAGTTGCAGGCACTTTTGGAAGAAACACCTGAAGACCTGGATAAGCTATTTAAGAACTGGACGCGGGAGATCAATCACCAATTCTCTTTGGCAGAACACGCCATCGTCGAACGTCAAAAGGCAGCGATCTCAGAAGCGGCAGGCGAATTGATTCGTACAGCCCAAAATCAGGACGTGCGGCGTTTTTGGACTCCTCTGGTTCAGGGAATTGGTGCCATGCTAGCCGTGCTGGGACTGGGCCTTTCCCTTGGCTATGCCTTCCATGCTGCTTTGACTCCCCCACCGCCTACCGTTGTCTACGCGGATAAGCAGACGAAGCTCACTCAAGAACAGTTTGAGACACTCAATTGGGCAATGAGCAAAGAAGGCCAATTTGCTCGAAGTTTGATGAAGTGGAATTTTGGGTATTTAGATAACTTATCCTGCCTACAGGATATGGAGAGATTGAACCTCAAACTGTATCTAGGAAATCGGCCAGCTTCCTCTGGTTTCTGCACGATTTGGGTCGTTGCTCCCAGTCAGCGCAAATATGATCAGTAAACGAGAAAAAATAGGCTGATAAGACAATGGGTAAGAGCAAGCAATGGTTTGGAGAACTGGAGGAAGTGGGTTAAGCTTACCCCTTCTGACTATCCAGAATTTCCCGGATGCGTTGGCGAAACAAACGCACCGCACTGCGTTGCCCGATTGTGCGACTTTTTTCGATGAAATTGGCCACTTCCGCGACTGGCAAACAGGGAAACGCCAAACTGCGCTCGCACAGTTCGTACCCTCCTTCCACTCGTCCATACACCAACAGAGTTTTCTTGGTATATCGCCACAGTTCAGGCACACCTAACGCTGCATAAAGCGCCTGTTTATTGACCGAAGAACTCGTGTAATCTGATTCAATCGCTAAATCGGGTGGCGGATCTTCTGGCAAGTTAATCTTCCTTCCCCTCACCACCGCTTCATTTTGAATATAAAAACAACTATCTGGCTCGACCGCACGGGTCAAATCTTCCCGATCTAACGTTAAAGCACCGAGTTTTCTTACCTCAATACCTTCATCGGCGATCGCTTCAACAAAACTTTCCAGCAATCCTTTGGGTTCTTCGTGTTCTTTCAGTGGCATCCTGATCTCTAAAACTCCGTGATCGTAGGCAATTCTCCAAGCGCGATCATCCCCGACCTCAGACATTAAGGTTTTATAGGTTTGCCAGCTTACCCCTCTCATCACGATTCTTGATGTGGGTTGTTCGATCCAAATCGGGTTCGCTGTTACCATTGCCCCATTTCTCATTTGAAAACGGTTTGTTTACGGCTTCAATTTTATCGAAGCTTTGATGGATTATCTAAAATTCTTGGAAAAGGCAATTCCTGTAGAACACCTCGTGCTGTCTCGGAAACGCAAGTACCAGAAGATAAGCAGGGTGTGTCAACGGACAGAATCTGAACAGTATTACGAGCTGGTGCGTTAGTGGCTGAATTGCTTTTATTGTACAGATTTTAGGAAAAGTATTTTTGTACTACACGCAACAATTAACTTGTTGCGGCGCTTATTTGCCAGGTGTTACGCCTTCGGGGGCTGTATAGTTGCCCCAAACGGTTGCCATTTAGCCAGCCTTGGCTGCCTCTAGCGCCGTGATGACTACCTGCTGATTGGAGAGGAAGTGCTGTAGAATCTCCTCGCGCAGGTCTGCAAGTGGCCTACTCTTTCTGTGCTTTTTTTGCGGAATGCCCAACTGGGAACACACAAGTCGGGCAGGACGAAGTTTGATTGAGGCGATTTCGTCTAGAATCAATGCGGTTGTTGTTCCTCGTTGCGGTTCAGCTGCGGGTGGGAGTAACGGCAGTGCAGGTTCAGTTTCTGATTCAACGTCACCGCTCCAAGAGTCGGGTGTACCGGGTTGTCGTGGGGTACTGGTGGCGGTGACGAGAACGAATCCAGCAGCTAGATAGATGAAGCCAAGAAGCGCGATCAGGTCGGCGAGTAAGGTGAGTGCATCTTGTACAAGAATCATATTTTTCCTCGAATACTCACTTCTAGTTCGGCGTAAGCTCACGAAAAAATTTCGGCACCCCAAGTGGAGTGCCTAAAATGGATTAGAATTCGCCGTTACCAGACCCTACAGAATCGCCATTCTTCGCTGCTTTAAACTGCTGGATGCGCTCAAACCGCTGGGAAGACATTTCACCAACATGACGTAAGGCAATGAGTTGTTGAGCTAGAGTCAGCAAGTCTTCATCGCTAGCATTTTCTAGTTCAGAGTACAGTCTGGCGCGGACCTGCTTGCCGCTATGGGATTCCAGTACGCCATCTGCAAGGGCCTGGAAGTACAGGCGAGATTCTGCTAACTCCACAGCGGTATTGAGCAGCTTGCGGGAGTTAATGCGGATGCCGAGTTGAGATAGGGTAGTCATGAGAGTTGTCTCCAAGTGAGATTTCACCCTGGTTTTGCCGTAAGGCTCTTTCTACCGAACTTCCAGCGCGTCAAAGAGCGTTTTTCTTCCTATGAGAGCTTTAAAAATTGAAACCTGAATTAGTGTTCCTGTTTTGCAGGAATAAGTAACTTGATGGCCAACAAAAATCCTCCAACTGCTAAAAGGGTTTCCCAATGGACTTTACCTGTGCCGTGAACAATGATTTCCCGTAGTACCGAGACCACTGCCAGTTCTGCTGAGACCTCCAAGATTTCGTGCTTTCGTAGGTGGGTTACAAGCCTGAGAAGCTCTAGAGATACCAGAATAGATAGAATGATTTCAATAATTCTGGCGGTTGCACAGGTTAGGAGAGTTTTGAAAATCTCTGCGAATTGAAGCGCGATCGCCCAAAGTAAAACGACTGACAGCAGAGCAATAACTGCGGGTTGGATAGCATCAGTGAGTTGGACTAAAGCAGTTGGAATTTTCTTCCTCAATTGGCTTTGCATGAGTTGCTTTGATTAGTTTCATCAAAGTCTCAGCTACCGTAAGGTCAACGTCTGTACCTGCGGGTAATTTTGCGAGTACCCTGTGCGATCGCCTAGAAGTTGGGGTCAGTTAAACCACAGGTTTAGCCCGGATTTCTCACAAGCCCCTGATAAGTAACCAAACTTGCTGAGTTGTGGTTCGGATTTGGCTCGACTTAAGAATTGCCTTGATTTTGCTTGCTAACTAACCCTTCAATCAAGGGAATTTTAGTTGATTTAGTAACCTAAATACCTCAACAAACTGATGGATGTGAGTAGAACACAAGTTCAGTCATTAGAAAACCCTGGTCAGAGACAAAAGACCAGTAGCTCCGCAAATCTGAAGATTTAGAAGTAGAAGTAGGTCGGCTCAACTTGTATTAGACAAAGCTTGAAGCTGGTTGTAGGCGGTGGCAAAAACTGTTTGAAAGGGACAGCTACTACTGATAGCAATCAGAACCCGACGAACACTGAGCCGGACTTGCGCCCCTAACTTCAGCAGTTTGGTACGAATGGTGCCGAGTTGTGCCGTGGCAAACTCAGTTTTATTTAGACAGTGTTGTCGCAACGCCTACATTAGGACATAGGCAAGGGAGGAAAACCACAGCCGCAACTGTTTACTATCAAAGGCATGAGCAGAAGTCCGGTCACTGAACAAGTCGAGTTGGTGTTCCTTAATGCGGTTTTCCATGTCTCCACGGGGACAGTAGTAGTCAGTGTAGAGTGAGCTGGGGATAACCTGATGAGCGGGTAGTGAGGTGACGACAAAGCGGCGCTTAGCAGCATCAGTATTATAGGTTAGCTTGCACACTACCCGGCGGTATCGACTCCATGAATCCAAGGTGCTGTAGTTCAGGGAACGAAACCAGGGTGTAGGTCGCAGTGGAGGCTCAACGGTTTGACAGCGTTCAAATTCGGCTTTGGCTTTGGCTTCTAACTCACAGGTCATGCGTTGGAGTCGTTCATTGCTGGGAAGTCCCAACACATAGTCCACGTTATGCTCTTCACACCAACTCATGATCTCGTCCCTGGCATAGGCACTATCGCCACGCACAATAATCTGGGTCTTTGACCAGCGTTGCTGAATCTGAGGGATAATTCGTTGTAACTCCTCCAACGCTCCTGCTGCTGGGTCTACATTACTAGGGCGGAGTTTGGCTGCAAGTAAGTGATGCCCACAAAAAATCAGCAAGGGGGCATAGCACTCATGGTTGTAGTAGCCATTGAAGAAGGCTTGCTCTTGTTGCCCGTGTACAGGATCGTCTGTTACGTCCATATCAACAAAAATTTGCCCAGGTGCTGGACCAGACAGGTCAAAGAACAAGTCAATCAACAGTTGCTCAATTGCTGGGAATTTGACAGCCACACGCAGATAACGGTCGTTGGCGCTGATGTCCTTTGACCTCTTAGCCTGCTCCAAACGATTGAGTGTACTCTTACCTGCCAACGGGGCACAGCGCGGGTGCTGACTCTCCAGTTTTCCCACCGCGATGCCAAACATCGGGTCAGTGCGTAAACAATCGTGATCATTCACGTCTTCATAACCCTGCACCAAACCGTACACCCTTTGGGTTATCAGGTCATCTAAAGAGTGTTGTACTCGCTTTGGGTCTCGATGGTCTTCAAAACACCCAGCAAACCGTTCAGTGATGCGATAGTGTCGGTCAAGTTGTTATCAAGACCAACCTGCCATCGGAAGTAATTTGACCGCCGCTGAAATCAGCAGTGACTTGGCGGTGTCCGAGTTGACAAAGTGATATGTTCCGGATGGCGACTCGGTTTTTGTCGGGACCATAGGCTGAAACTGCTAGCAGCTTTGTCAGGAAGTGCATTCTCCCAGTTTAGTTCCTCTACTGTCCTTTACCTGATGAGCAGTCCGGGTCTAGCACCCAAGAAGCCCTGCAGATGATTTACAGCAGTAGAGGGTAGGCTGTCTAGTTGTGAGATTAGAAGTTGCACAATGGCTTAAGCGGACAAGTTTTATTGGTAAGCGTTTGATTGTTTCTAAGGTAGAGAGTAGTCAAATTAGTCAGGGAGAACAAGAGTTTGACGTTGGCTATTTGATTGTTTTCGAGGCGGAGGGAAGTCAAATTAGCCGGGGAGGACAAGGGCTTGAGGTCGGCTATTCGGTTGTAGGAGAGGTCGAGGCTATCAAGAGTTGAAAGCTTGTTGTTAGCCTGATGGCAATCTTGAGTGCCTGCCACTCGCAACAACACATCAACTGTATGCTTGGTCTGTGAACTCAGGTGGGCTTGATTCAAACACCACTCCACAAACCCCCTTCGAGTCGCATCCGCCTGAGTCGAGATGGCACTGATACTCAGAACACAGGAGCCTCCTAGAAGCAAGGCTAGGGCAACAATCTGCTTAATCCTGGCAAATGCTAGTATTCTCTCTAATCCGATTTGCTGCTCAAGCTGCCGCTCCACCTTCATGCACTTATCCCTTTTTGCTTGACACTTACATCAAACAATTCTCCTGTAACTGGTATTTTAGGTCTCAAATCTTGCCGCTCTAAACCTCAAACCTGTGCAAATATCGTTGAATTGTGGCTGTAGGGAAGTTCACACCAGACCTACCTGGATTTCTCACCAGACTGAGCTATTGAACACAAGAGCGTTCTGGAAGCTCCGGCTTGCAGGACAGCATGTTTTTTTGAGCCTTTCCCTAGAAACCATGCTACATATAGTTTAAGAGCCGTTTTAGGAAAGCGTGGTGAGAAATCTGGGTTAAGCAGTTGCGGTCACCTGCATTGCGCCCTGGAAGGAGCCTTCCAGGCACAATAGGAGGGTATTGCACGTGCGATTGCTTCTATAAATCGAGATCCGAGCGATCAAAGTTCAGTAGCGCTGAGCGTCGTCGGTAGGCACATTGCTCCCAAGTTTGCTTGGCACTCCATTGACGGTTGCACCAGCATGCTCGAAATTTGGTGACAAATTGGCATTGAACTCCGCCGGAAAGTTGAGAACCGGCTTTGAAATGGCATCGAGAGACGCAATGTGTTCAGGCGTCAGTTGCAAGTCCACAGCTTTCAGGTTTGCCTCTAGATGATCGATTGTCCTTGCGCCAATAATTGTTGAAGTGACGCCGGGACGGCTATGCAACCAAGCTAAGGCCACTGTCGCGACATCGGTATTGAGTTCCGACGCTATCTTCTGAAGCTGATCAATGATGTCGTAGTCTTTGTCGGTGAGTTCACCGACAAATGAGCCTCTGTGTCCTTGCATCTTTTTGCGGTTCTCGCGTGTGTACTTTCCTGACAGCGCGCCCATCTTTAGCGGACTCCATGGCAACACGCCGAGACCGAGTTCTTGCGCCATCGGAACGAGTTCACCTTCTACCGTGCGCTGCATAAGCGAGTACTCGAGCTGAAGCGCGATCAGGGGAGCCCACCCTCTAAACTGTGCGATCATCTGTGCTTGAGCGACCTTCCATGCTGGTGCGTCAGAAAAGCCAATGTAGCGGACCTTTCCGGCTTGAACTAAGTCTTCCAGAGCGCTCATCGTCTCTTCAACAGGCGTAAATCGATCCCAGTTGTGCAGGTAATAAAGATCGATGTAATCCGTTTGTAAACGGCGCAGTGATTCTTCGCACTGTGCCACAATGGCTTTCCGGCTGGCACCTCCTCCGTTGGGATCGCCAGGAAAGAGATTACAGAAGAACTTGGTTGCAATCACAACCCGGTCTCTATTTCCCTTCTTCTGCGCAAAGAAGTTACCGATGATTTTCTCTGAATGCCCTTTGGTGTAGATGTTCGCCGTGTCGATGAAGTTGCCTCCATCTTCCAGGTAACGTGAAATGATCGATTGTGAGTCTTCAACGCTGGAACCCCAGCCCAGGTCCTCTCCGAAGGTCATACCACCCAAACAAAACGGGCTTACCCGCAGTCCAGAGTCACCAAGTGTCAGGTATGAATTCAATGGCATGATTTTCTCCTAAGAACCAATAATTTGTGGCGCATGTTTTTCCTCTTCGTTCAAATGCTCTAAACGCGAATACAGATTTGGCGTATGCATTCATCGTATGAGTCTAAGCAAGGCTTATGCATGCATAAAACTCGCAGCTCATTGCCTAATCCTCCAAAAAAGAGCCGATGAGCAGACAAAGATGCCTACAATGCTCAAAAGAATAATGATGCAATGACTCAAGAATCCAGTATGGCACTTGAAATACTTAACCGCAGCACAAGTGTTAACCGTTGTCAAGAACTGGCGGCATTACTGACCAGGCATACAAACAACAAGGGAAACGGTGCCTATAGAACAGGTATAAATCAGTTGGAGTTTATCCGAGAATCTTCTACCTCCATCGCCGTTCATGGGGTCCATAAACCGCTTCTCTGCATTGTCGTTCAGGGCGAAAAACAAGCTTTGCTAGGTGAGGAAACCTATCGATATGGCGTGGCTCAATATCTCGTGGTTTCGGTGGATTTGCCGCTCAGTGGATTTGTTGTACAAGCTACACCAGACAAGCCGTACTTGGGATTCAGCCTGAAGTTAGACCTAGCCCAAATTTGCGACATTATTGCCCAAATCCGACCCAGCACAGGTAAGAAAGAAAATTCGGTTAGAGGCTTATTTGTCAGTGACGCCGATGCATCTTTAATTGATTGTGCCATCAGGCTGACACGCCTTTTGGATACACCGCAGGATATTCCTTTCCTGGCACCGATGATTATTCGCGAAATCTATTATCGCCTTCTAATAGGCGAACAAGGCGAAGCGGTGCGCCAGATCGCGACATCCGGCAGCAACATGCAGCGCGTTGCTGAGGTGATCAACCGGATCAAAGCTGATTTTACAAGTTCGCTGCGAGTTGAGGATCTGGCTCTTGCAGCCGATATGTCTCCTTCATCGTTCCATCGCCATTTCAAGGAAGTGACATCAATGAGTCCGCTGCAATATCAAAAACAATTGAGGCTATTGGAAGCGCGTCGCCTGATGCTTGCCGAAAATGCCGATGTGACCCATGCTGCCTATGAGGTCGGTTATACAAGCTCCTCACAGTTCAGCCGCGAATATTCCCGCATGTTTGGTGCATCGCCAATTAAAGATATTGAAAGGTTACGGATAGCCTGAACACAGACGCATTGATAGAGATATGCTCCTTTATCTGCTAGTGTTAAAAGTGATTTGGAGAAGGCAGATAAAGGCTAGAGTTTAATCAGTAGCTTGATGGAAAATCATGGATGATGTTATGGAGTTGGCTAGTGTTCTCAATTTGTAGAAGTTTTGCTAGAGGGTGTTATGCACTTTTCGTGTTTGCTGAGGGCATGAGTAGAAAGCCTTATCCAACGGATGTGAGTGACGAAGAGTGGGCATTTGTCGCTCCGTATCTGACGCTGATGACCGAAGATGCGCCACAACGAGAACATAT
>CAXUIV010000128.1:0-9920 GCA_964250875.1 uncultured bacterium | reverse complement strand
GCACCGGGTGCCCATGCAGAATTAGGTGCCCAAGCGATGTGGGTTTGGATTCCCGGTGCCATTGTTGGCGTATTGGTAAACTTGCAAATCAGGCAGTTAGGGCGCACCTTGACCGATGTATCGGGAGGGACACCGAACTATATCACTCACTTGTTGAAGGGGTCTCCTCAAATAACCCGCTATGCTGCGATTGGGTATCTTATCAGTTGGGTTGCAGTTCTGCCTGTCAATGCAATTATTTTAACTGACTTGCTCAAAGCAAGCCTTGATCCCTTGGGCACTGCGCTGCCTGCAATCCCTCTGCGCATCGGATTTACAGTCCTAGCCTTCATCGTGGCGTTTAGTGGCAGCCGTGCCCTTAGTATACTCCATTTAGTATTTCTGCTGCCTGCTGTAGGCTTTCTTCTGGCTTTTTGCTTTCAAGGAAGCCACTGGATTCTATTCTCATCCTCCCATCTCAGTCCAAGTCATGATGGCTTCTCCTTTCAGGGCTGGGCGAAGTGGTACTTGAATGGCACCTACGCCTTTTACGCTTGCGAAACTGCCTCTGTCTTTGTCGCCGATAGTAAACGCCCCTATGGAACTCTGCAAAGTCTGCTAGTTGCGGCGGGACTGATTCCGATTGTTTATATCGGGGGGTCTTGGATATTGCTGCACTTGGCAACAGAACCAGGACTGAAAGACGATACATTTTTGAATTTGTTGGCGGCTGCCAGACCGTTTTGGGGACAGTCCGCAGCTTTCTTGGTGACGTTCCTCGTCGTATCCAGTAGCTTACTGGCTTGTGCCACTGCGGTTGCCATCTGTCCCCGGATTCTGTATCAACTCGCTCAAGACGGCTACCTGTCTCCAGTATTCGGCATTACTTCCCGTCAAGGCGTTTTCGGACCGGGCTTACTTTTAACATTGTTCCTAAGCTTAATTTGCTTAGTCTGGGGAAATGTCCCTCGGATTGTGATGATCACTGGAGTCGGTTGGCTTGTATCCTTCATCGTGCTGCATTGGGGCTTGTGGCAACAGCGGGGTCAGGCAGCCGTTTTATTTCCCAGGTGGTCATTGGTCTTCTGTGTAATGGAAACCATTGTGCTGGTTGTGGGCGGATTTGCTTGGGGAGTACAAGACTTGTTAATGGGTCTGCTGCTGCCGATCGCTATTTTGAAAGCCGATCAGGTCCTGCGTCGGTTTTCTTGGCAAGTTCTCAAACCGCGATGGTGGATTCAGCGGTATAGCATTAAGCAGCAAGGACTTCAGGACTTTATTGCGCTTCAGGTGTTTGTTTTAATTCTATTTATCTGTGGTGCAACTGTCATTAGCTGGTTTGTTAGTGTGCTGGCGACTAAAACTCCAGTTGAAAGAAGCGCAGATCTTTTAGTTGTTCTGATTCTGGTGCTCTCGTTTGTGGCGGTGGCGATCGCTTGCTGGACTATTTTGCCACAACTGGTTGCTGTCGATGACGCTCGTGAACAGGCAGAAATTTTATCCAATGACCTTCAGCAGACGCTTCAACAACTCCAGCAAGCTCAGACACACTTGGTACAACAAGAAAAGATGTCCAGTTTGGGACAACTTGTCGCAGGTGTTGCCCACGAAATCAACAACCCAGTCAACTTTATTCATGGCAACCTAGTTCATGCTCAGAACTACGCCCAAGCTCTCCTGAACCTGGTGCAACTCTATCAAGAACACTACCCGTATCCTGTTACAGAAATCCAGACGGAAGCAGACGAAATTGACCTCGTTTTTTTGCAGGAGGACTTTCTTAAAATTCTCAACTCTATGAGCGTAGGAACTGACCGCATCCGTCAAATTGTGCTGTCGCTGCGGAATTTCTCGCGCTTGGATGAAGCAGAATTCAAGGCAGTAGACATCCATGATGGACTTGAAAGCACTCTACTGATTTTACAACACCGCCTTAAAGCCACACCAGAGCATCCGGAGATCGAACTGGTTCGAGATTACGGTGAGTTGCCGCTTGTCAAGTGCTACCCTGGAAAACTCAATCAAGTGTTTATGAATATTTTGGCTAACGCGATCGATGCGTTAGAGGAGGTTAGCGTCGGTCAAGATCAGGAGCGGCAGGAGGATCCCATTCGCCTCACTATTCGTACCTCCGTCCTCGATTGTCAATGGGTCAAAATTGCGATCATTGATAATGGTCCTGGAATTCCCGAATCAATTCAATCGCGCATTTTCGATCCGTTCTTCACCACTAAACCAATTGGAAAGGGGACGGGCATGGGCATGTCTATCAGCTACCAAATCATCAAAAAACATAACGGCAAGCTGAATTGTTTTTCAGCCCCTAATGAGGGCACCGAAGTTGTCATTCAAATTCCGCTGAAGCAGTAGGTTTGAAACTATTTAACAGCATTAAAGATTTGCTCGGCGGTTAGCTGGAGTTGAATTCCCAACCGCTCCAGTTCTAGAGATTGAACTTGTGTGCTTCCGGTAGATCGGCCAGCCTCTCTATAACTACCTTCGTCTAGCTGCAAGATAACAATCGCCTGCTCCTCTGGATCGAGCAACCAGTACTCAGGGATTCCTCGTGCTGCATACTGCTTTCGCTTACGCCCATAATCTCTATCCCGATTCCTCTGACCAGGTGACACCACTTCAGCAACCAAGTGTGGGGGAAGAACATCAAAGGTGATAGTCAGTCGCTTCTGGGTTAATTCCAAATGTTCCTCCTGCAGAATTGTCAAATCAGGATGACGGTTTGCAGGATCGCCAGCTTGAAGCACTGGTACCTGAAGTTCGCAATGAGGCTGCACCTGTCGAAACGGCATTCCAGCACTCACGAGTTGCAAGAACAAGTAGTTGACAAGGGAGGTGTTTGGCTCTGACTCTGGAGGCAAATTGACTAGTCTGCCATCCACAAGCTCATAACGGTTGTCTGTCTCATCATCTATCTCCAGGTACCGCTCAAACGTCAATCGTTGTGCTGCGTGCATAAAAGCAGACTAAATAGGACTATCCAAAGGATTAAACTTTCTGTATTGTACTCAATCATATCATTCATGCACTCAAGCTGGGTCTGGGCATGCATAATCAGTAATTGATGCTCGGTACGACAATGTGAATGGAGGTTGTATGACTCAAGCGCTCTCAAAATTAGTCACTTTTGAAGAGTTTGTCAAGTGGAAGCCTGACGATGGACGTTATGAACTGCATGATGGAGTCGTTGTTGAGATGCCGCAGCCGCTAGGTGAACATGAAGAGATCACAGGTTTTTTGGCAACAGAAATACCGACTGAATATAAACGGTTAAAGCTACCCTACTTCATTCCCAAAACAGCACTCGTGAAACCAACCGAAACCGAATCTGGTTATTCGCCAGATGTGTTAGTTATCAACCGCTCTAATTTGGTAAATGAGTCACTCTGGCAAAAAGAATCAACCGTCACTCAAGGTGCATCAATTCCTTTGGTCGTTGAAGTCGTTAGTACTAACTGGCGTACTGACTACTACGTTAAGCGCAGTGTATATGAGGAGATTGGTATTTCCGAATATTGGATTGTAGACTATTTAGCTCTTGGTGGACGTGCGTTCATTGGGAGTCCCAAACAACCAACGATCTCCCTTCACTATTTAGTTGAGGATGAATACCAAGTTACTGCGTTTAGAGGTGATGACCGCATCCATTCGCCAACGTTTCCAGAGTTGAACTTGACCGCTCAACAAATTTTTCAAGCAGCAATTTCTTAAACAGAACCAACTACACTTATGAGTATTGCACCATCTTTGACAAAACGAGAAACCGCAAAAGTGTGATTTTTGGAGAAATTAACAGATGACTAACATTCGGATTGGTAACGGCTATGACATCCACCGCCTGGTTGCCGATCGCCCTCTGATTCTAGGCGGCATAGAATTTACCCACGAACTCGGTTTGCTGGGGCATAGTGATGCCGACGTCCTGACTCATGCCATCATGGACGCAATGCTGGGTGCTCTCAGTCTAGGAGATATCGGTCATTACTTTCCACCCACAGATCCCCAATGGGCTGGAGCAGACAGCCTGGTTCTACTCGCAAAGGTCAACCACCTTGTTCGAGATAAAGGCTGGCAGGTGAGCAATATTGATTCTGTTGTGGTGGCAGAACGTCCGAAATTGAAGCCTCATATTGCCGCCATGCGTGATCGCCTCGCCAGTGTTTTAGAATTAAAACCCGACCAAATCGGCATCAAAGCCACCACAAACGAGAAGTTAGGTCCAGTTGGAAGGGAGGAGGGGATTGCAGCTTATGCTGTTGTGTTGCTGTTTGAGGAATAAGTTATGGATGCCGAACAGAGTGGAGACAAGCATGAGAACATTTGCTGTGCCAAGCATTTGGCGTCGCTGGCTGGCAATAGCGCTAGCGATGCTGAGCGCGATCGCCCTCACCGGCTGCAACCCAACTGGATTCAAGAGTGAGGCTGCTCAGGTACCTGAATTAATAGTTAGTGTTTCCAGCGATCCGAAAACGTTTAACTATATTCTGAGCCAGGAAATACCCAATATTTTTAGCCATACTTTCAAAGGACTGACCACCCGAAACGGTGCAGGTGAGATCGAGCCAGAATTAGCTGAGTCTTGGACAATATCTGCTGATAAGCGGCATTTTACTTTTACGTTGCGGGATGGTTTAAAATGGTCTGATGGTCATCCTTTAACGACAGATGACGTTATTTTTACCTACGAAGAATTAGTTTTCAACAAACAAATTCCCAATCAGTTTCAAGACTATTTAGCAATCGGCTCCAGTGGCGCTTTTCCAAAACTTAGAAAGATCGATGATCGCCGGGTAGAATTTATTCTGCCAGAGCCGTTCTCCCCTTTTCTTGGAACCACAGCAGCTCCGACCGATGCAGTTGCTATATTACCAAAACATGTGCTGCTTGAATCTGTGAAAACAAAAGACTCAAAAGGCAACCCTCAATTCATGTCTACTTGGGGAACAGACACAGACCCAACTAAAATTATTGTCAACGGACCCTATCAGATAGAGAGCTATACTCCAAGTCAGCGCATGATATTTCGACGAAATCCCTACTATTGGAGGAAGGACGATCGCGGTAATCCACAACCATACATTGAGCGGTATATTTGGCAGATTGTTGAGAATACTGATACAACCTTGATTCAGTTCCGTTCCGGAAGTTTGGACATAGCCGCTACCTCTGCTCAAAGTTTCTCCTTGCTGAAGCGGGAAGAGAAACGGGGGAAATTTACCATCTACAACGGTGGACCTGCATTCGGTACAACATTCATTGCCTTTAATCTCAACAAAGGCAAAAGGAACGGACACCCTTTGGTCGATCCGATCAAATCCCGCTGGTTTAACACAGTGGCATTTAGACAGGCAGTCGCCTACGCCGTTGATCGCCCAAGCATGGTCAACAATATTTTGCGAGGGTTAGGTGAAACGCAAAACTCCCCCATTGATGTCCAAACCCCCTACTATCTTTCTCCCCAACAGGGGCTAAAAGTTTACGACTACAGTCCAGAACGTGCCAAGCAATTACTACTGGGGGCGGGATTTCAATATAACAATCGAGGTGAGTTGCTTGATGCTGACGGCAACCGAGTCCGCTTCACTCTCATGGCGTCTGCTGGTAGTCGGCTTGGTGATGCACTCGGATCTCAAATAAAGCACGACTTGAGTAAGATTGGCATTCAAGTTGATTTTAATCCCATTGCTTTCAACGTCCTGGGTGATAAACTCTCCAACACCCTCGATTGGGAATGTTACTCTGGCGGCTTGACGGGAGGAGTTGAGCCAAATGAGGGTGCTAATGTCTGGTTGCCTGAAGGAAATTTCCACTCCTTTAATCAGGGTGCCCAAGTGGGACAAGCCCCTCTAGTTGGTCGAGAGGTCGCAGACTGGGAGAAAGAAATCGGTCGTCTCTACAGCAAAGGGGCGCAGGAATTTGACGAGACGAAGCGCAAAGCAATTTATGCAGAAGTCCAGCGCCTGTCGCAAGAATACTTACCGTATATTTACCTGATTAACCCACTGGCGATGGCTGCCGTCCGCGATCGCGTCCAAGGTGTAAAATTATCTGCTCTGTTCTACGGGATTGAAGGGGCAGTTTGGAATATTTACGAACTCAAAGTAGTAGACAAGTAGTTGTAAAATGCTCTCTCCTATGTTCTCAACCATGACTCGCCGCCGTTGGTTTTTAGTTTTACTGTTGTTTGTAGGCGCGATCGCCCTCTCCAGCTGCAACCCAGCTAAATTTAAAACTCAGGCAGCCCAAGTGCCTCAACTGGTAGACCACATAGTCGGTGAACCCAAAACATTTAACTTTGCTCTAAGCAACGAGGTTCCCAACATTTTTGGTCCGATTTACGATGGATTAATTACAGAAAGTGGCGACACTGGACAACTCCAGCCAGCCCTGGCTGAGTCTTGGGAGATCTCAAAGGATAAACAGCGGATTATCTTTACCCTGCGAAAGGGACTAAAGTGGTCAGATGGAGAACCACTGACTGTAGACGATGTCGTTTTCAGCTTTAATGACATTTACTTTAACGAGCAAATTCCTACCGCTGTCACAGATGGTTTGCGGATTGGCAAAAGTCGCGCCTTGCCCAAGGTTAGCAAACTAGACGACCGTCGAGTAGAATTTGCGGTGCCAGAGCCTTTTGCACCCTTGCTTCGCAGTGCTGGAGAAACAGCGATCTTACCGAAACACGCTCTATATGAATCGGTAGTGTCTAAAGATCGAGATGGGAAGCCTCTATTTTTGTCCACATGGGGAACAGATACAGACCCACAGAAGATTATTAGCAGTGGCCCCTACAAGCTGGGAAGCTATGCTGCGACTCAGCGAGTCATATTTCAGCGTAACCCCTACTACTGGCGGCGAGACGCTCAGGGAAATCCTCAGCCCTACATTGAGCGGGTGGTTTGGGAAACAATAGAAAACAGTGATACAGCCTTGTTACAGTTTCGTTCTGGAGGATTGGATACTCTCGCAGTCGGTTCTAGGAGCTTTCGCTTGCTCAAGCGTGAGGAGAAGCGGGGTAAATTTAGTATCTACAATGGTGGACCCGACACTGGTACGTCGTTCATCTCGTTTAATCTTAACAAAGGTAGCAGAAATGGCCGCCCTTTGGTCGATCCGGTCAAGTCTCGCTGGTTCAACACGTTGGAATTTAGACAGGCGGTAGCCTACGGGATTGATCGGCGAACAATGATCGATAACATCTTTCAGGGGCTGGGGGCACCGCAAGATTCCCCAATTCCCGTGCAAAGTCCTTACTACCTATCTCCCAAAGCTGGTTTGAAAACCTACGAGTACAATCCCCAAAAGGCTAGGGAACTACTTCAGAAAGCGGGCTTCAAATATAACAATGGCCAATTGCTAGATGCTGATGATAACCGGGTGCGCTTCACGTTAAACACAAATACTGGTAGTCCGACGGCTGACGCTATAGGTTCTCAGATTAAACGAGATCTAAGCAAAATTGGTATACAGGTTGATTACCAACCAATCACCTTCAACGTTCTTCTAGATAAGCTTTCCAACTCCCTCGACTCGGAATGTATCTTTCTAGGTTTTACTGGAGGTGTTGAGCCGAACAATGGTGCCAACGTCTGGTTTTCTGACGGTGCGTCGCACCAGTTCAACCAGAAACCTAAACCCGGAACCCTTCCCATTCAGGGTCGAGAGGTGGCAGATTGGGAGAAGAAGATCGATCAGCTTTTCATTGATGGAGCAAGAGAGCTAGACGAAGCCAAGCGTAAAGCTATCTATGCAGAATTTCAACGCACTGCCCAGGAATACTTACCTTTCATCCACCTGGTCAATCCACTAGATTTACTCGCAGTCCGCGATCGCATCCAGAATGTAAAATACTCCGCGCTCGGCGATCCAGGCTCGCCTTGGAACTTCTATGAACTCAAAGCAGTAGAACAGTAAGCTGACCGATTCCCTACCTCTTATACCCCTCTTCTTGAAGCTATAAGATCGTAAATAAACAGTTGAGAGTTTGTGAACCAACCAGAAGATCTGCGTACCTTATTAAAAGCTGTTGCTCTTGGTGAAATCAGTCCAGACACAGCTCTGGACAAAATCAAGCACTCTACCTACGAACCAGTAGGTGAGTTTGCTCGAATTGACCATCAACGCACTCTGCGGACTGGTTTTCCCGAAGTGATTTGGGGACCCGGTAAAACGCCTGACCAGATTGTGCAAATTATCGCAGCCATGCGCGATCGCGGGACTGTGGTAATGGCGACACGGATTGAACCGGCAGTCTATGCCCAGTTGCACGCACAGGTGCCTGACCTCCAGTACTACTCCGCTGCCCGGATTTGTGCCATTACTCCAGCGACACCGGAGCTTCAGTACCCTGGTATCATTGGTATTCTCTCAGCCGGTACAGCTGATTTGCCTGTGGCAGAGGAAGCAGCTATTACAGCCGAACTCTCTGGCTTTCGGGTGCAGCGCCTTTGGGATGTGGGTGTTGCCGGTATCCACCGCCTGCTTAACAACCGCCATGTTATCGATGCGGCGTCTGTGCTGATTGTGGTGGCGGGGATGGAGGGTGCCTTGCCCAGTGTCGTTGCTGGACTAGCCAACTGTCCCGTAATTGCCGTCCCTACCAGCGTGGGCTATGGTGCTAGCTTCGGCGGACTTGCTCCCCTCTTGACAATGCTCAACTCTTGTGCCGCCGGAGTGGGAGTAGTGAATATCGATAACGGGTTCGGTGCTGCTGTCCTTGCGGGACAAATCTTGAGGACTGCTCATAAGTTGCAGTTGTCGCCAACAGAATAGACGAACAGCAGAACTGGCGTTGCCAGTTCTGCTGACGATTTAGGCCACGTTGGATCAAAACACAAGAGTCCAGCCCTGCTTCTGGGCCAAATCCTTCGTGTAGGAAACACCATCAATTTTTAGCCCTTGCGGGTTCAGCAGAGTGATGATCCCACCTTCACTGTCAAGCTGGATTTCAGTTGTGGGTATTGTGACAAAAACACCAGGATCGAGGCTGATCCCCTTGAGGACTTGCTTCTGCTTTGAGCTATCAGCGATCGCCCATCCGGTTAGGTCTACCTTTTCGGGTGAGGTATTGAGCAAGCTGACAGATTTCTTGCTGTCGCCAGGGGCATTTACCAAAGCAGCGACGATTCGAACTCCCGCAATCGTCGTCGGCATCACTGACTCTTCGATCCGATGACCAGTCGTATCGTCTGTATGGAACGACTGCGACTGGAATGCCAGAAATATGGCAACCCACTGATTCCGTGAGGGAAATTGAATCAGCAACCCACCGTCCTGCCAAACACCATCATCCGCCTGAAAGCGATCGCTGTTGCTCTGGTTCATGTGTATGTCATGAATCCCATTTTCAGGCTGGAAGTGGAAAACCTTGTCAGGTGTGTTCTCAGGCCCAAACCTCTGACCAAACGCATACACAACAGCATCCTGACTGTTAATTGCGCGTTGAATATACAGACCAAGCAGGTCATTAAGGTCTTCACCCTCTGGCCCAGGAACATCAAATGCCAACGGCTTCATGCTGCTAACGTCAAACAAATTACCCCGAATGTAGTCCAGCGCTACGCCACCCGGTTTACTGTCCAACTTGTTGAAGCCATTGCCCAAGGCGATTAGCCCCTCGGTGATCGGGTGCTGAAAGTTATCGTTTAAGAAATACAGCAGTTCAGAAGGGCTTTCCTGCGACTTCACGTTAACGGCAATGCGATATTTTAGCTCGCCGTCGCTCACAAGTACCTGATAGTGAGGATTGGACTCGGTTCCAGGCTTACTATCTACAGCTCGACACTTCAGAACACCGTAACCTGCAATCGGCATATGTCCCCCCTAATCACAAAAATCGCTGGTGCAGTCCTGTCAGTGTACTTCAGGAGAGCTAAAACTGATTCCGGAAATCTCTGGATCTAATATCGATCTGCTTCCTGACACCG
>CAXUIV010000127.1:0-9927 GCA_964250875.1 uncultured bacterium | reverse complement strand
GGCAGGTGGCGGGTCTGGTAAAGACTTGACAGAAGTGGGAAAAATGGTGAGGGTAGCGATCGCTAGGGTGAGGGAGACAGCCGGTTGTAGCTTCATCATTTTGATATCAACACACTCAAGAAGTTTATTGTTGTTGCTGAGAGCGAGAAGCAATATAGACCACAATTAACCATGTCAATAATAAGGATAGTATCGATGGAAAAAGTGGCATCCAACCACCCAATGTTAAGATAAATAAAGATACTTCATATACAAAACCGGCAAGGACGCAACCGGCTAGAAAGGAAGCCAATAGCGATGGAATGCGCCAAGCTAGCAACCCAGCTATAAAAGACCAAACCCAAACCCAGAGGGCGTCACCCCACTGAATGTCTCCCCACCAAGGCGAAAATTGAGGCAAAACCCAAATCGGTTTTCGATCATCCTCAACAGCGCTGAGGATTGCACTCACCATTTGAGCATGAATCCATAGCCCACGTTTTGGACCATAGGGTGTATTGTGGTCATCTGGAAGCTGTATACCAGTAACACCAATCAGGACAACCTTATCGCTGATGAATTTGGGATCTACCTGATCTGCTAGAACATCCCTGATGGGAACTGTTTGAGCAATTCGACCATTTTTATCGGAGGAGCGAAAATTGAGCAGAATTTCTTCACTCTGTCTGTTTAGCCTCTGGTAGCCACCTGTACGAGCGGCCAATCGCTTAAAAGAAGTTGTGCCAAAACGTAAATTTCCAGTGCTAAAATCTATCGCTTGGTGCTGTGCTTCAAGGTATCGATTTGCCAGCAAAAGGCTGAAGGCGTAGTTCGATTTAGGACACTCAGAAGATTTGAGAGGCTTCTGCCACAAGACTTGGCGGCGGACGACATTATCATTCTCGTCTTGGTAGAAATCGGCGAAACCCACTTGCTCTTTCAATTGTTTCTCTGAAAACGCAGATGAGGGGGCAATGCTTTGACTGCAAACATTAATGAGATTGTGATTGTGCTTGAAGCTGGTTGTTAAATCAAAATTGTCATGCCCTGATTTTACGGGGTAAGGGCGAAAAACGTCCAAGCCGATCGCTCGTGGTTGATACTGCTCCAATTTCTTCAAAACTCGATCTAATATGGCATCGCTTAACAACGGTTTGCCATACCTCCTCATATCCGTTTCGTCGGCTGTCACGAGTAAAAGGCGTTCATCTATCTGTTCGGGTGGGCGTCTCTCCATCAATAAATCATAAGCCTTGAGTTCCAATGGCTCGATCATTCCTAGCGATCGCCCTAACATGATTGACAGTGTGACAATGACGCTAGAGGCGATCGCCATCTCGTGTTGTCTGCGGGGACGACGACGAGACAGAATAAACCAGTTCTGCCAAAACTGAGGCTGTTCTGACGAATTTTGGAAGATGACTGGCATCCAGCTGGCACAAGGAAATTCAGTCTCTAAACCTTGCAATCGCCGTCGTGCTTCTAGTTCAGCTAAATGCAGCGGCTTTTTCTCAATCACAAAACACCTGAGTAGGTCGCTTAAAAATTGCTGTGCTACTTTCTCGTGTACAATATCGCGCATTACGATTAAGTTGGGGATGTATAAATCCTCCAGTTCATAGGCTAATCCCAACCCGTCACAAGAATTAAAAATAGCTAACTTTAATCCATTAGACCTTGCTTCTTGCAGAGCGTATTTTAAATTGTCAATTTCTATAAATTCAGCGTCATTAATATATATCTGTCCAATGTCGTCATAAGTCTTAGAATGTCCGGCAAAGAAGAGGATATCAATATTCTGGTCCCACAAATACTTATTAACCTCTTGTCTTGTTGGATTCACTAAAGGCGGAATAATTTCAGCTTTACCATGCAGGTTATCTATCAAAATCTGCAAGTCTGTTTCCGGGTTAATATCCTCTGATTGACCCAAAATAATCAGGATTCTCACTTTCTGCCGTAGACTTGTCGTCTGCGGTTTATTTCTTGTGGTACTCAAAATCACTTCCGCCTGACGCCCGTCTTGAAGCCAACTCCACAGGTTCCAAGGAAGTTTTTTGACCTGAGGTTTTGAAGAGCAAAGTAGCACCCTCACACGGTCAGATGTTGATACTGTCTCATTTAGCTTGTTTAAAATCGGGCTAAATTCTGACTCTTCGAGCCAAGAATTCATCAGATTGCCCAACTCCTGCGCAGCTACGGAGCAATCATGATGCCACTGAGTACGTCGTCGGCTAGCCTCAAATTGTTGCTCAATCGTGGAATAACCCTTAGTAATAATTTTGCCTTTCATTAGGGTACCGGGCGATGCAAAACTACGCAGAGTTGATTGCCAACGCTCGTATTGAACAATCAAGGCTGAATGTGGAGGAGGTAGCCGTCCCTCCGCTCCTCCTAAATCCTGGCCACCCTCTTCACGAACTTTTACCGTGACTCCAACGCCTTTATCGAGATCGCCCAGCAAGGTCAATTCAACCAGCTTGTCTGTTTTTGCCATAAGCATCCGAGGAGGATCTCAAAGGAATATTGCCGATTTGCCTCAAATGGGGAACTCTTGGATGTAGCTAAAATTACCCAAAACAAGCTTAACACTGAAAGGCTCCCCGATATTACCAGTCAGGGCAAAGGTAATTCTCGGATCGCCTTTAGCCGCTTGAGCAGACAACGCGATCGCTCCCTTGTGATCTATGACCATCAACTGTAGGTCAGGAGGTAGGGCTATTTGTCCTTGGGTAGGCCGCACTTCGGTCAAGACGTCTATTTCTTGAGGTAAATTCCCTGGCATCAGCGCCACAATTAAGGCTACCTGCTGGTCTTCTGGCAAATCCAAGTCAATCCCGCGCATGAAACCCTCGGCTGGTATTGCCGCGCCAGCTTTTTGGATTTTCACATTCTGCGCTTGCAAATGTTTAGCATTCCTCCATCCGTGAGCCAGTTGCTGTTCTGTATCTAAAAGTGATACTGTCTGCCAGCTGGACTCAAGGGAGTTATAAACTCGCTGCAATACCTGCGGCACGATTTCATTTGACCGCACGATGACAGGCACTTCTGGCTGAGCAGATATCAAGTGTACATCCTGAATAGGAAGATGCAGTAATTCTTCAAGCTCTCCCGATTGAAAACAGGTGAGTAAGCGTTTGTAATCATCCTTCGTCCCCTCAAATCTTATAGCTAAATTTTGACGATTCTCATGACTCATTTTCGTTCCCCTCAATCCTGATGACAGTAAATTCTACTGGAAATGGAATGCCTAATTTCCGCACTACATACATTAACAACTCCTTGTCGATGTCTGATGGCTTAAGGTCTTTAGGAATGATGAATTCAAACTTCACCTTCTCATATTTTTCTTCCTCTTGCAGAAAAACTCTGATTTGGCTGTATCTGTTCACATCTCGTTGTGTCATGCCTTCAACATATCTATAGACGCTTGTAGAAAGCGCCGACTTAATGTAACTATTTGTGACTGAAAGTTTTTGAGCTATTTCTTCAGGACTTAAACCATAAATTAACAGCCGCAGCCAACATATTTCACTTTTGGTGAGCTTCTGAGTTTTCACCTCTTCCAAATCTTCAATGAGCGTCCTCATTTCCCATTGCTTTTCAACTTTTGTACATTCTTTACAGTTGATTCTGTTTGTCGAATAATGACAAGTTAAGTGAGATGAGAATGTCATATATGTAATCCTTAAAGCTCATGGGAATGCTCAAGCAGACAGCAAACAATCCTCAGCGGCAAAATCGACTTTGATATCGTACCTGTTATATTGAATATCTAAAAGAGGTGTGGTCATTTTTCTCAATATCTCTAGGGAGTTTAGTTAGAATTACAGCAGATTATAAAGCTTAATGTCAACCAACTATCATTAGGGGTTTTACCCAACTTGGATAGAGTGACAGCATTAGCTTGTAGTTGGTTTAATAAAAGACGAGTTAACCATGCTTAAGAAAATAACGATTATGAATAACAACTTCTTGGTTGATTTTTTCAACTTTCGCAAGATGGTCAGTTCTTTTATTGTCAAAATTTTGTATGTTCTCGGTATAATCTCTATTACGTTTGCAGGTATAGGAGTAATCTTTGGGCAAAACTTTATGCTTGGTCTGTTAATTATAGTCGGCGGTAATTTAGCTTGGCGGCTTTTTTGCGAGGCAGCTATTCTGCTATTCAGCATTCACCATGAACTGATCAGAATTTCACACAAGTAATGCTTTTTGTGATTTATCGGCATTGCGTCTTGGCTCTGAAGCGCTACGGGTGCATTCCAATTCTAAATGGCTGCAATGTGATGTCACTCAAAACTTTTTCTGTGCCTCTCTTCCATTCTATCCGCCCCTTAGGGCATGAAAGAGAGTATGCTACCCATAGATCAGTATGTGGCACGTCACCGAAACAGTTTTGAGTTTTGATCGTTATGTCTAACCCAACTGAGCTATTGCATTTGCGCTATGGTAACGATTTCAATCTAGAGATTGACTGGAACGATTGCCTGACGACGTTGCTGTCTCACCGCTCGATTCGCGCTTATCTGCCTCAGCCGCTGCCGCCTGGAACTCTAGAACTACTGGTGGCAGCTGCTCAATCTGCCTCTACCTCGTCTAATCTCCAAACCTGGAGCGTTGTGGCGGTAGAAGAGGCAGGACGCAAGGAGGAATTAGCACAGTTGGCTGGAAACCAAGCGTACATCCGGCAGTGTCCGCTGTTCCTGGTTTGGTTAGCAGATTTGGCTCGTTTGACTCACGTCGCCGAAAGTCGCGGACTGTCTCACAGTGGTTTGGACTACTTAGAAATGTTGGTCATGGCAACAGTGGATGCAGCGTTGGCGGCTCAAAATGCCACACTTGCTGCTGAGTCGCTTGGCTTGGGAACGGTGTACATTGGTGCAATGCGAAATCAACCGGAGCAAGTGGCAGCAGTACTCGATCTACCCCCTCATGTCTTTCCTGTATTCGGATTGTGTGTCGGCTATCCCGATCCAGCAAAGGCTGCTGCTGTCAAGCCACGTTTGCCGCAGACAGCTGTGCTGCACCGCGAAACCTACAAGTCGGCAGTTCAAGATGAGGCGATCGCTGACTACAACGAGGTGATGAGAGCCTTTTATAGTCAACAAAAAATGAATATCCCTGGCGATTGGTCGGAACACTCGGCGAAGCGAATTGCTACTCCTGAGTCTCTGTCTGGGCGAGATCGCCTACGTGAGGCACTTAAAAACCTCGGCTTCGAGTTGCGTTAAATTTAGAGACTAATAACTATCAATGCATAGACTTGAATAGATAGCAGTACTCCTGAAAGGTAATTGTCCCCTGTTCCTGTGCTGCACACAGCCATTGCTCCATCAACCAAACCGTAGCGCGTCGTTTGATTTTGGTCTTCGCCTGTTTGATGGCAACTCCAATACTAGGGTAGTTTGTTGAATCAGAACCCCGGCTCTCGCCATCAGGTCCCAAGTACTCGAACACAAATCCTCTGTCTGAGGGCAAGACAGCAATCAACCACCCCCGGTAGCAGCACAGATGCCAGTTAAACTCTGGCTCAAATGTAATGACTTCTACTGTCAATGACATGTGTTCTCCTTAAACAAGTGCTGGAATAATTGCTGCCTTAAACAGGACTGCTGACGCTACCGATTGCGCCAAAGACTCTCTTGAAGCGCTCAGGGTTCTGCCCCAGGTAAAAAAACGCATTGCCACTCTGGGATTTCGGCTGTGGATGACCTTGATCGTCTAGAAATCGAACCTCCTCGTTTGGAAAACAAGTAGGAAAGCATCGAATTAGCTTTTGAAACCATTTGCTGCTGGGTGAGGATTTCACCAGGACAATTGCCTCAGTTATGTTTCCGATTTCGTACTGGGTGATCGCCTTTTTAGTCCATTTACCTGCCTTGCCAGGAGTAGGAGGGTAGAGCCAAACTCGCCCAAACCAGGGATGTGATAGTCCGTCTTGCTCAAACGTATAGTAAGCTGCTGCCTGCACCCACTGCTGAGCAACTCCATCACTGATTGGATCGAGGTCAATCGTTTCCATAACTTGGCGTGCCAGAGCAACCCACTCTGGTGGTGGATACCAGCGTTGGGATAGCTCTTGAGTAATGACCTGTTTAGATTTGAGATCGAGAGCAGCGATGCGATCGCTCAGAACCTTGATGCGCTTGTTGAGCTTTTTGACCGTTTTTCCCCGGTCGATCGCAGTCTGTGCTTCAGCGATAGCTTCCCCCTGAATGCTGAGGTATTCGGTCTTCTTGCCGTTAAAAATGGGCTTTCTGGACTTGAGGCGAGGATACTTGTTCTTTTTAGCCCCAGGCTTAGCTTTAGCAATCCAGCAGTCTACCAGGACTCTGCCCTCGCTGCCGATCCGCGCTACCTCCATCTGCAAGTTAGCCATCTCTGCTCTCAAGTCCTCGATCGTTTTCACCGTTCGTATAGCAAATATAACAGCTTTTATTCTAATCTGCTATACGAACTTTTGAGAGATCTATTGCCAACAGAATCTCTAAAGCGGGTCAAGCAATACTCACTGTAAAGACTCAGTCACTCTAATCGCCTCTTGCACACTGATATTGCTACAATTTGATGTTTCTGGGACTACCCCAGCTCCAGCAAAGTGATAGAATGGGCCGTTCTCTTCACCCAGCCAATTAGATAGAAAGGTTGACTTTCCTGCCTCGCCATAGCTTCCGTATTCCAAAGTTGTTTTACCAAAGGTAGGGGAGTTAACTGGAAAGCTGCGAACTCCCTCAGGCAAATCACCAATACCGCCGTTGGTTGCTTCAATAGCAAAGCAGAAGTCCTTATTGGAGTTACTGTCATATTTACGGTAAAGGATTGTATAACCAATCCCACCACTCCTAGCGTCTCGGTCAACCTCTGCAAGAACCTTTTCTAGCTTAAAGCCATGTGGCACATAACCAGGTACTGCAATTCGTATCCCCAGTGATTTCAGCAATTGTTTCTGATACGGACTTAGTTTTGATTCTTCTGGTAACTGCTCAATTTTTGACAGACGCTGAACGGTCTTCGACTTGGGCTGAGCCAGCAGATGCTCACTTAGAAAAAAACTGGCTGTCAAGACAATTGCACAGCTAAGAATTGCTCCTACCTGATTTCTCTGAAATTTTCTCTCCATATCCGTATCGTCCTAGCCATTGCGTACATAGTTTTATAAATTTATACTCTATCTTAGCCAACTCTGCATAAATTCAGGCCAAGTAAATAGATTACTCAGAATACTGCATGCACCGAGACTCTATATTTTATAAACTGTTTCAACAGTCCCCCACACTGCTGTTTGAACCCCTGACAGATTCACCAGACAATGCAGATGCCTATCGATTTGATTCATTCAGTCGCGGCATAACAGGGATGGCGACGACGATTATAGTGTATAAATTTACACAACTAAGCTGAATAGAGGTAGAATCTATGTTAGGGATAACGTTGCAGCAGACAAGAGTATATCGGGAAATTAAAGAAGAAGGACGACAGGAAGAGGCAGCTAACCTCGTTATTCGACTCATGAGTAAGCGGATTGGGCAAAAACTTTCTGAGGAAATAGCAGGGCAAATCTCTGGATTACCATTGCTTGTTCTCGAAGACTTGAGTGAAGCACTGTTAGATTTTACGACCTTGGCTGATTTGCAGGTTTGGTTGGAGGCTGCTCATCAAGATTGACCTACCAAATGTCCACCAAGTGATACAGCTATAAATATCCGCAAAGGCTCACGATTATTATGGCTAAATTAAAGCCAGCTAGTTGTTTAGTATGGATCTATGAAAGCGATTCAAACACTCACGCTAGAAACCTTCCTGCGTCTCCCCAATATTGAGGAATCTCCTGCTTGGGAGTTCATCGGCGGCGAAATGTTGCAAAAGCCAATGCCCACAACTCATCACAGCATTTTGCAAAAGCGATTGGTTGCGGCAATTGACCAAGCCGATAGTCAGTATGAGGCGTTTCCTGAGTTACGTTGTGTGCTGAGTCAACAGTCGGTGGTACCTGATGTAGCTGTGATTTTAGATCAGCGGGTGCCGTCTGAGAATGGTCCAGTGCAGGGTGCGCCTGATTCAAGGCAAGGTAGGAGAAGACGTGTGACTGCTATGCACCAATCTACATCCGTGACAGAGCCGCAACCTTAGATATTTTATCTTTATCCAGCCCCTCTAATTCGTTCAGATGGAGCCAGCCTTCCTTGAGCAATCCAGCAAAAACAAAAAGCAGAGCGGGGTATTGATAGTCGTACTTGCCCTCAACCGCATGCCTCTTAGCACTCAAGAAGTCGTGTAACAGCCAAAGATCGCCCACTTCTACAAGCTTACTTGCCTCTTCTCGAACTTGTTCCAGCAGAGCCTCAATCTCTCGCTTGTATGCCCGATCAAAGGCAGTTCTAGCTATCTGCTTCTCGGCATCAGTCCACGTAGCTTCACTTACTTGCATAACTCAATCTGAAATCTGTGCGGTAGTTGGTTGGTTAGAATTGTTTATTTAGAATAACTGAGCGCTCTTATGAGCAAGAGCGCTCCCTAGTATAGGATGGCTACTGTCTCTTCTAGACTTCTAGCGAACCAGGTTTAGAAGCTCTTTGGGAGAAGCTAACAAGTCAATAGCGACGAAAAAGATCTTGCCTTCAGGGTTAAGCAAGAATCGCCAAGCCATATTCATCCCCACGGCTGCGCCAAACCAGGGAGTTTGAACCTTTCCCGTGACTTTCACCTGAGTGTAGCCATCATCTGCGGGTTCAGCAACACCGCGTTCTGGAAGCAGGTTAAGGTTCTGGCACTCCTCCCGGAAGAACCGCAGAATTGCATCTTTACCCACGATCGGTCTTTGGAAGGGAGGCTGCAAAGCACCATCTGCCACAAACAGCTTGATCATTTCATCAAAGTCATTGGCGTTCAAGTTGTCCATGTAGCTCAGCACAGTTGGGTTGTCAATTCCTTGGATTTTGACTTGCGCTCGTTGAGACATTGCTTTGGGCGCAACAACAGGTTCAGCAATTCTGGTGTAGCTGCCTAGTTTACCTGTATCAAATCCCATGTCCACAACGGAGTTTCGCAGGACGGTGATCTGTTGTCCTTGATCCAGAGTTTTGAGGGTCTCCAATACGGCAGTGGCATTAGCTGAAAGCTTGTAGCCAGCGGGAATTGGCGCGACAACGCCTTGCTCCATCCATTCCCCAAGCTGATTCCAAAAACCCAGCTTAATATTAGGCGACCAAGTCGCATAGGTGCGGCAGATGGGCGTGTCTGCATGATTTGCCAAGTCGCACATGACCTGAGTTTGCTCCTCAAAAGTCATTTGCTTGACTTGGTTGAGAATTCCCTCGGCAAACTGCATATTGGCTGCACCTGGGGCTGCAACAGTGACGGTTTTGCCCATTTCCAAGAAAGCGAACCATGTCCACGCTAACTGATCTTCAGCACTGAGCTGGTTGAATCGTGCCGTCAGGGCTGGCACTGCGTCAGCCGACAGAGTGCTGGGGAAGATACCACGAGCGGATTCAATAGTAATTGCCATGAGAGGATCACCTCACTAAGTTTGTAATCAACCAAAGGTGAAGCAAGACGTTTTGAGGATACAGTTACGCTCCTCGGTTACTAAATTATCATAAAAAGTTACAAAAATTATTTATTACTTTGTATGCATCTCAGAAACTTAGCTCCGTTGATGGCTGCAATGCCCAAAAAGTCTGCCTCACAGAGATCATTATCTTTTGAATCAGATACTTATCTTTAATGTTGATTACATTTATTGACAAACATTGGTGAAGAGGCTCACCCCTCCACCAGCACATAGGCGATCAGGGCAATTTGGAACGACTATTTTGGGCAGAGAGGATGCTCCCTTCTTTGTGCCCTGCTTTGAATGCTCTGGCCAAAGTCTTTGTATTCGTTTTTGCAGCCAATCACCGCTGAAATGAACCGTAAGCTGAATGAGCCAGGATCAGCCAACAA
>CAXUIV010000126.1:0-9945 GCA_964250875.1 uncultured bacterium | reverse complement strand
TGCCTTGAATGGCTTGTTGAGTCACACCTTCACCGCGACGAAACTTATCAAAAATATAGTTTATAAATTCTGGAGAGATCCTACCTATATTAGTCAAGCTAAACACAATTTGGTTATCTTGACTTTGACGGGTAGCCTTCAAAGTTACAACAGTGTTTAGCTGG
This sequence comes from uncultured bacterium, assembly GCA_964250875.1. GTDB lineage: Bacteria > Cyanobacteriota > Cyanobacteriia > Cyanobacteriales > Chroococcidiopsidaceae > CAXUIV01. Next base: position 9,781 of record CAXUIV010000126.1, on the reverse strand, counting down.
GAGTATTTACCAGCGTTGGTTAAGAGTTCTTGGAGGATACGGTCAAGACTGTCGGCATCAGTCTGCAGTCGCAAAGGCGTTGGTAGATCTACGCTGATAGCTAATCCCTTACTCTCCCAGGTCTTCTCAAAGGAGTGAGCTAAATCCTGGATTTTTGGTTTAAGGTCAACGGTTTGTAGCAGCAGGGGAACTTGCTGAGATTCTAGTTCCTGGAGCGTGAGTAAGTCATTGATTAAGTTGATTTCCTGGTTGCACTGCTGCTCTAAGATATCTAAATATCTGGCTTGACGTTCGGCAGGCAGTCCCGGCTGACGCAACATCCGAATCGCTAAGTTGATGCTAGTGAGGGGCGTACGCAGCTCATGACTCATGTTACTGACGAATTCATCCTTGAGCTGGTTGAAGTGTCGCAACTGATCTATTTGTTGACGTGTTTTTTCGTACAACTTACCCTGGACTTCTAAACTACGTCGCAATTGAGCCGTGCGTTCGTCTACCAGGGATTGAACCTGTCGCAGCCGCTGGTGCTGAATGATTGCAGTACTCAACTGCACTCTGACCAATTCTAGCAGCGCTAGTTCTTCTGACCGCCAGAAGCGATCGCCAGCGTGCTGTAACACCAAGAACCCCAACACCGTGCCTTGACTCTCCAAGGGAAACAATAGAAGGGCGGGCAGGAGAGGAAGATGAAACAGTGGGGCAACGCCCGTCACTGGGTGGACTGGGAGATCGGCTTGGCTATTGATAACGACTCGCTTAGAACTCATCAATGCTTGTTGGCATAAAACACACTCTGATACCCAGAAAGACTGGTTTAGACAGGTGTACTGTTGCGGCGCGTCACTAGAACTCGCAGCAATACCTAATGCCTGTTGGCTACTAAACCATTCACCAGCCACAGTAGCTCTCGCTTTAGGGACGTGTCCTGGATCTCGACGCTTTAACAGACCGGTGTATTTCAGCGTCAAAATCAGGCCACGGTCAACCTGAAGGGTTTTAGCTGTGGCAGCGATCGCCAAATGCAGGATTTGATCCAACTCCAAGGAGCTATCGGTTGTTATCAACTGCTCAATCAGGCTTTGGTATTCTTTACACCTATGGATTTGCTGCTCTAAAGCAGCAATTAGTGTAGTTTGTATGACTTGAGAAATGGCGATCGCCACTGATACCGCTGTGGATTTGAGTTGCTCCTTTTCTGACTCACTCCAGTGAGACGGCTGTCTTCGAATCAAAGCAATCACCCCATTTGTTTTGCCTTGGAAATGGGTGGAGATTGCCAAAACTGCCCTCACTGGTGCTGAGATTGTTTCAGCGCTCTCTACGTCGTCGATGACAACTGGCTCACAGCTCGTTTGCGTTGCCTTTAACAGATAGGTCCCACTTGGCAGTATTTGGTGAATGACCACTGAGTAACTATTATACCAACAAGTTTGAAGTTGGTCGTTGTCAGCTATCGCCGTAATCGAGCAGCCGTCAACCTGAAAAGCTTCTCCTACCGCCTGCGAGAGCCGCTGTAGCAAAACTTCCGGTTTGGAAGTTGACGTAATCCGGTTAATTTGTTGCCCCAGCTCGACGGGGTTGTTCCTGTGCTGCATTAGTCTGATCGGGTATGCTTGCAACGGGTTTGATCTGCTAGGGCAGTGAGGCTGTACGACTTGTGTTCTGCCCATTAACTGAGCCACGGCGAACACCCGCAGCGAGGTTAGAGCCTCGACGCTGTGCCTCAGCTTGCTCCAGATTATCTTGCCTGTTACTGCACAGAATCAGTAATTCCTCTACAGTTAAGAAGCAGTAGTTTATAGAATTCATCAAGCGGTCGTGAGGAGTGGGGAGTGCTGGTCTCACGGCACCATTGTTTAACACTATTCTTGCCCCTACTCCCCATGCCCTGTTTACGTTGGTCTTGACAAGCTCTCAATGCTTAGGGGAGCCATGTCTCCACTGGTAGTAAGCCCTAAGTACATTGGTTCTTGCGGTCGGATCAGTCTCCCTGTAAGTACACAGCGTTCTTCTTGCTGGGCTGTGGCGGCTATACTCGCTCGGATATCAGCACGCGAAAGTTGGGGTCTATAATCGCCAGATTTTTGATGGACATAGTTCCAAAGAACATCCCGGATCAAGGCTTGATATCCCTGATGTCCAGACAGTTCCTTGAGTTTATCCTTCAAATCTCGCTCTAGGCGGATGCTGGTGACCTCCATTTCTGTTGTTGTTGTGCGAGTGAGGGCGTGCAGTGTATGCATCTTTCTCTCCTTGAAAGTATAAATAGACTAGTAATACAAGTGTAGTATGTTTAAAGTCATGTTTAAGTCGCTTCCTACATAGATGTCCCTGCTCTTAAGACGAGTAGACGTTCTCCCGGTGCTTATCGTCGCCAGTATGTGAATCGCTCCACCTCACTAATACAGTCTCACCAAACCTCTACAGCAGTAGAATGTATGCAAAAGACTTTAATTTGTGCAGCTCATGGAAACGTCAAACATCAAGGAAGAAGCCCGACGCTTGATTGACAACCTACCTGAAAATTCAACCTGGGACGACTTAATGTATCAAATTTACGTCCGTATGGCTGTGGAGGCTGGCTTGGCGGATTGCTTCTGGCCAGCTTCTATTAGAAGTGTCTAAAATTGAGCAGATTCGTGAGGTGATTGAAAGTTCCTACCGGATTATCTATTACATTGGTGGAGAGAGAATCGATATTTTGGCGGTACTCCACGGTATGCAACGGTTGACATCAGCAAAAGAGTAGAGAATTCCTACTAACAACAGCTCATAAGTTAAACACTACACTACGACATAGTTGAGCGACGACGGACAACCATTACAATCACTTGAGAGAGATACTTGTTCATCTGACCCAGTCAAGTGCTACGGCAGGCGAACCAATTACGATTACTTAACTGTGATCAAAGTCATCTCTACATCTTTGATTAAATTACTGTAGATTACACTCTCCTTTAACATTAGGTCTGTATCAGTTGTATTATGAGGATACCGCTCAAACCAGATTTCGCTGGGTGTGTATGCAACGTGTGCTAACTCGAAGTCAACGTTTAGGTAGAGGGCAAGCAGAGTAAATGCTTTTCCGTTTGCTTGCCATTCCCGATTTAGCCGCTTCGAGAACATACTCAATCCCACAGGTGTAATCGGACGAACATGAGTGGGGTCATGAAAGAAACGATCGCTACGATGATGCGGCACCGTAATATGCACCTTTGCTCCTGGTTGGCAAATTCGATATAACTCCTGAATGATCTTCAAGTAAATCTCTGTTTGCTGTCCGAGATGCTCTAGGACATGGTGCATTTCAACCTTAGTAACACTGTCGTCTTCCCAAGGATAGGGAAACGTTTCTAGGTTAAATCGAAGGTCAGGATCGCCAAATTGATCGACGTTGACGTAGCCATCAAGACGTTTTGCTCCGCACCCAAGATTTAATTGTAGATCCGTCATTACTTAAGTAGTCTTAGTCGTGCCAGTGAATATTGTAAAACATCGACTTAAAGAAAGAGCTTCATCAAGTTGGCAGTCCGTATGACACAAATTACCGGGTCATTCCCTCGGACATAATATTAGCCCTTCGCTAACACACCATTGAGGAAAATGTCAGCTAGTCCCTCTGCCATTTCCTGCATTGCTTGGGGAGAAGCATCTGGCTCCATGACTGTGCTGTGGCTAAATCCAGCGATCGCAAACATTCCCAAGAAAACTTGAGCGACAATCTTCGGATTCATAGGCCGATAGACACCTTTATCCATCGCTGTTTGAAAAAAGACTTCTACCACGTCCGTCATTTTGGCAATGACTTCTGACTGAATGCGATCGCGCAAGTCTGGATGAAACTGAGCCTCCATAAAGCAAACTCGCAGCATGTCTGCATTCTGGTGAAGATTCCACATCCGTCGCCGCATCACCTGAGCTACAGCTTTATAGCTGCCCATCTCACTGAGTTCCGTTAGCAGATCTGTGAGGATTTCTATCCAGCCCTGAGTGGCCACTTCAATCAAAATCGCCTTTTTGTTGTCAAAATGACGGAACAGGGTACCCTCAGCCACACCTGCTGACTGGGCCAAATCGCGAGTTGTCGTGCCATCATAGCCCTGGTGAGCAAACAACCGCTGCGCCGCCCTCAAGATACGAGTCCGGATCTGGTCTTCTGACTGAGGACGTTGAAATTGCATAAAGCTTATGGTTGTACTGTCACCGCATCACTCGTAGCGGTGATCATATTGTCTAACATCGGCCTGGGTTTGCTCTGAAAATTTATGACATTGTTAACGAATTTGTGTCGTCTCCCCATCCCCCTGCCTCCTCCAGCGAGTTAGCTGCAAACACGCCAACCTGAGTTAAATCTACATTGCCACCGCTGATGATGATACCAATTCGAGCCTCCGGTACTTTAATGACACCTGATAGTAGAGCAGCTGCCGCCAGTGCCCCAGTAGGTTCGACAACAATCTTAAGTCGCTCCCACAAGAAAAGCATCGTGCGCTGAATTGCGGCCTCAGAAACTGTCACCATGTCGTCCACATAGCGCAGGATCAAGGGAAAAGTAATTTGACCCAGACTAGGAGTGCGGGCACCGTCAGCAACAGTATCGGCATTGTGGACTGTATGCAAAACTTTGGTGTAGAACGACTGCGCTGCATCCATCGCCTGTTCTGGTTCTACACCAACGACGCGGCAATTAGGTAGAAGCGCTTTGGCGACAATAGCAGACCCTGACAGTAATCCACCACCACCACAGCAAACTAGGAGTAGATCTATCTGACCGACTTCTGCAATCAGTTCCAGCGCTGCTGTACCTTGCCCTGCTAACACATGTGGATGGTCGTAGGGTGGAACTAGCGTTAAACCGCGATCGCGCTTCAGGGTTTGGGCCAGGATCTCTCGGTTTACTGCTCGACGATTGTATAAAATCACCTCTGCTCCATAGCTGCGGGTCGCAACTTGCTTCACAACTGGAGCATCCTCTGGCATCACAATTGTCGTGTGAATGCCGAGTAGCTGCCCGGACAGAGCAGTCGCCTGAGCATGATTGCCAGATGAATAGGTGAGGACACCACGCTGTTTTTGCACTTCAGACAACTGTGCTATGGCATTGTAGGCACCCCGAAACTTGAACGAACCTGTACGCTGGAAATTCTCACACTTAAAGAAAACCTGACTGTTTGTGCGCCGATCAACGGTGCTTGAGGTGAGAACTGGAGTTCGATGGGCGATGCCAGCCAGCCGTTCAGCAGCAGCTTCGATGTCAGTTATGGTGACGATATTTGTAGGATCGATGGCAGCATTAGGGTTGGGTAGCAAAGAAGTCATGGCTAGAATCCTAGGGATCTTCATAAGAGAATACGGTTTAGATAAGCACGTAGAGACGTCGCCTGCAACCTCTCTACATGCTCCTTGAGTTTCCGTAAGCAACTGTTAACTGAAGTGTCTAATCGGCATAGACTTGTAACTGTACCTGTGTCGCCGAATTCCCTGTAACCAGTTTTTACAGATTCCATGTTCAAACTTCTACCAGTTTTAGTAGCAGCTATCCTACTTAGCTCAGTTGAACACCTTAATCCGGCGCTGGCTGGAACCTGTGCCTCTAAATGTGGGTCGCCGCCAATTGAGTTTACACCAGGGCAGCGTGTCCGAGTGCAGGTTGTCAATCGGACCATGAGCTTGATTCAGCTACAAAAGCTGTATGGCACTGATCCCGTTCCTCTTACTCCTGGACAGGAGTTGCAGCTAGATCAAGGCGATGGTACAGCGCCAAATATTTCTATAGTCTTCTGGGATGCCACCGGGCTGCCGCTCAAAGTTATTACGGCTAAACCGGATGACCGAACTTTGCGGGTTGAGATTCGTCCTGGCGGACGTCCCCCCGGCGATCGCTCAGTCTACGTCCTCAGCGATGGTCGAGTGGCTATTTTTTAGTACGATGTGCTGACGTGCTCCAATTACAACCGTGCTAGATCAATCCTCGCAGCAGTCCCACCGTCCTCGGCGGTTGCCTAAACAACGCTGGCAAATTTTCTCAGCTCAAACCGCAGCACAACACCTGACTGAAGTTACACAATCACCCATAGTTAGCCAGGTGTTGCTGAGTCGGGGAATTGAGACATTGGAGCAGGCGCGGGCATTTTTAGACCCAGAATCTCAATTTCTGCCGCCGCCCAGTGAGGAGTTCCCCGATCTGGCGATCAGTTTGGAGTTACTGACTGAGGCGATCGCCTCACAACAAAAAATTGCCATCTGTGGCGATTACGATGCTGATGGCATGACGAGTACGGCTCTCTTACTGCGATCGCTGAGGTGGCTGAACGCCAAAGTTGATTACGCGATTCCTAGCCGGATGAAGGAGGGTTATGGAATTAATGAGCGGATTGTCGAAGAGTTTCATCAAGAAGGTGTGCAGCTAATTCTAACGGTGGACAACGGCATTTCAGCTTTTGCACCAGTTGCCAGGGCACGAGAGCTGGGCATAAAAGTCATCATTACAGACCACCACGACCTACCGCCACAACTGCCTCCAGCCAACGCTATTCTCAATCCCAAGCTGATTCCAGAGTCATCACCCTATCGAGGTCTGGCGGGTGTGGGCGTTGCCTACGTCTTGGCAGTGACTCTTGCTCAACAGTTGGGTCAGGCAAAGGGATTGATCAAGCCACTATTAGAACTATTTACCCTAGGAACAATCGCCGACCTAGCCCCTTTAACTGGCGTTAACCGCCGCTGGATTAAACGCGGTTTGCGTCTACTCCCGCAGTCTCAACTGGCTGGAGTACAGGCTTTAATTCAGGTAGCTGGAGTGCAGAGTGGCACAGGTAAGATGCCTGTGGGGGATGCCCCTCTCCGCGTTCCTGCCGCCGCTACTCTCAAGCCGGAGGATATTGGCTTTCGTCTTGGCCCGCGCATTAACGCTGTAGGTAGAATTGCTGATCCGCAAATTGTCATTGACTTACTGACTACAGACGACATGGGACTAGCGTTGGAACGGGCAATGCAGTGCGAACAGATTAACCAACATCGTCAACAGCTCTGCGAACAGATTGAACAAGAGGCTATTGCTTGGGTCGAGCAGAATCAGCCGGATCTGGAGCAGCGGGTATTAGTTGTTGTTCAGCCCAACTGGCATCACGGCGTCATTGGCATTGTCGCCTCCCGTTTAGTGGAGCGCTACGGCGTCCCTGTGTTTATTGGCACATACGAAGATGAGCAGCACATTCGCGGTTCAGCCCGGAGTATTCCAGAGTTCAATGTGTTTGAGGCTTTGCAGTTTTGTAAAGATTTGTTAGGAAAGTTTGGCGGTCATCGAGCAGCTGGAGGTTTTTCCTTCCCGTTCTCAAATTTGCCCTCTGTGAAGTCTCGCCTCAGCGAGTTTGCCCACCAGTGCCTCCAACCAGAACACCTCAAGCCGCTGCTGAGAATTGACGCTGAGGTAAACCTGAATCAAATCAATCACCAGCTTTACAAACAGCTAGACGCCCTTCATCCCTGCGGCATTGACAACCCCGATCCGGTTTTCTGGACACCCGATGTCCAAGTCGTTGATCAGCAAATCGTTGGTAAAAACCACCTGAAACTGAAAATTCTTCAAGCTAGTACCCAGCACTGTATCAAAGCGATCGCTTGGAGAAAGGGACATGACTACTTTCCCTTGCCGTCAAGAGTGGATATTGCTTACCGTCTGCGGGAAAACAATTGGAATGGCAATACAACCATTGAGCTAGAGCTATTGGGTGTCAGACTTCCAACTCAGCCTCATATCCCGTCACCAGCTTCCCCAAAAGCTAAATTTGACTATAAACAGCGCCACTATACCTGTGGCTTCTTTCAAAGAGATACCTCACCAGAATTAAGAATCAAAAATTCAGCAGGTCAAGTCCTTGCTATTGAGCTAGGGCAATCAACTGGTTTACTAGGCAGCAAGCGTGAAGACGCGCAAGAAGTTGACCTATTTAAACCACACTTTCACGATTTAATTCAGGCTGCTCTCAATGCTTTAGAGATCGAAGACACATTCTTTACGCAAAAAGAATAATCTTTCCGAGGAACTACGAGGTGTAGCTATCAACCCCCGTACAGTAACAGCTAAAACCAAAGAGAAAGTTGCCGCATCTACAATTGACCAAATCAGAAAACTGCGTAATATCGCCGGTCATGCTGGCCCAATGTACCTGTGGCAGTTCAGGTTGTGGTCGCTTGTAGTTGGTTGGAGGACATAGCAGGGCTTGCTACAGGAGATTTACAACTGAACTGGAAGTAGAGAGGCGAGGAAGGGAAACAAAGCTTCACCCTCTCACCTTCTCTTCTAGAGATCGCCGTTGCGAAACGCCAGCACAAAAATAACGGCTGGACCAGCAAGCATAATTAGCCCAACTGAGGCAAGCTGAGCGATCACTTCCCAGTTAATGCTGGTTATCCCATCAATAATCCCAGATAGAAATTCCATTTGTCCTCCCAATTAGCCTAACAATCAAATAACTCTAGACAGCAAATTCAATTTTTGATCTTAGCCCGTAGCCGCAGCTCTGATTTAAGTAAATTAACAAAACTATAAGAAAAAACAGAAAAACACAAAGCGATTCCAGCCGTATACGGCCAAAAATCGCTAAGCTCAAAGGGCAATAGAACTGTAGCCCGGTTTTGAACCATGGCATCTTGGCGTTGTGTAAAGCAATGTGGAGCCTGCTGTCATCTTGACCCAGCTGAGCGTCCCGATTTGGCAGAGTATTTGTCACCAGAAGAGCTAGAGCTTTATCTGAGTATGGTAGGAGAAGGAGGCTGGTGTATTAACTATGACCACGCTACGCGAGAGTGCCGGATCTACTCCGAACGGCCCCGGTTTTGTCGCGTGGAGCTAGAAGTTTTTCAGGATTTGTATGGCATTGAGCCATTTGAGTTAAATGACTTTGCCATTGACTGCTGCCGTCAGCAGATCGAGGGGGTATATGGCGATCGCAGCTTGGAGATGCTCCGCTTCAATCAGGCTGTTGGCGTTTGAGCTGACCGTTACATTTTATTTGGCATTGCCATTTGTAAACAGAGTCTGACAAAATGAAAGGAATATGAAAAGGCAACTGACTGTTGGAGCTTAATCCACCCTACAGTCTTCCTAGCTTGTCCCACCCCTCTTCAATGGCACCACTTGAGACAAAAAGCCCTGATACGGTCGATCCAGCAACAGGTTCACAGACGAAGCCAACATCATGGGCAGTCTTCGGCTCCACGTTCTTAACCATCTTTCTAGCAGAATTGGGTGATAAAACCCAGCTATCGACCCTTTTGCTGAGTGCCCAATCCCAGTCGCCGTGGATTGTGTTTCTAGGCTCTGCTACTGCACTGATAGCAACCAGTTTGTTAGGGGTTTTAATTGGTAGATGGCTAGCAAATAGACTCGCACCCAAAACTGTGGAAACGGCAGCAGGCGTGAGTCTGCTACTGATATCGATCATGCTGTGTTGGGATGTCTTGCGGTCTAGGAGCTAGAAAGGGTTATGGATTGGCATTTGCTGGGACTAAGCTTCATCACAGTTTTTTTGGCAGAATTAGGTGACAAAAGCCAACTTGCGGCGATTGCCCTGAGTGGTCGTTCCCAATCACCTCGTGCGGTATTCTTCGGGGCAGCTGGGGCGCTGTTAATGACAAGTTTATTGGGAGCGCTAGCGGGAGGAGCAGCAGCTCAGTTTTTGCCAGTTCGTCTCACAAAAGCAGTTGCTGCTCTAGGATTTGCCCTACTCGGTGCAAGACTACTGTGGCCCAAAACTGATTCACCGGAAGCTGACCAAAT
>CAXUIV010000125.1:8363-9957 GCA_964250875.1 uncultured bacterium | reverse complement strand
TGATCTGTAGCTATGGTCTGTTGCAGCAGGAAGAAGCAGCCCAGATGCTGGCAAAGGTGGAGTGGCAAACGATTGTGTTGGATGAAGCCCAGTCGATCAAGAACTTTGCCACGAAGCGATCGCAGGCGGCAATGAATCTCAAAGGCGGTTTCAAACTGATCACCACTGGGACACCAATTGAGAACCACTTGGGTGAACTGTGGAATTTATTCCGCTTCATCAATCCGGGATTGCTCGGTTCATTGGAAAGCTTTAACCAACGCTTTGCCACCCCAATTGAGAAATACGGCGACAAACAGGCACGCTACCAACTCAAAAAACTGATTCAGCCGTTTCTGCTGCGCCGCAACAAAAGTCAGGTGCTGGAGGAGTTACCGTCCCGGACCGAAATTCTGCTGCATGTGGAGCTAAGTCAGGAGGAAATGGCATTCTATGAGGCGTTGCGTCAGACGGCGATCGCTAAACTATCCGCAAGTGACGCTGCTGCCGGTGCGAAACATCTGCAAGTTTTGGCGGAGATTATGAAACTGCGGCGTGCCTGCTGCAACGCCCGTCTGGTGACGCCCGATCTCTCGCTTCCCAGTTCCAAGCTACAGCTCTTTGGTGAAGTTTTGGGAGAACTGTTGGACAATCGCCACAAGGCGCTGGTATTTAGCCAGTTCGTTGATCACTTGCATCTGATCCGCGACTACCTGGACCAGCAAAAGATTCGTTACCAGTATCTAGACGGCAGCACCCCCGCAACAGAGCGAAAAAAACGGGTCGATGCTTTTCAGGCTGGGGAAGGAGATGTCTTCTTGATTAGCCTAAAGGCAGGCGGTACCGGGCTAAATCTCACCGCTGCCGATTACGTCATACACATGGACCCCTGGTGGAATCCAGCCGTGGAGGATCAGGCATCTGATCGCGCCCATCGCATCGGTCAACACCGTCCGGTAACAATCTATCGCTTGGTTGCAAAGAATACCATTGAGGAGAAGATTGTGGACCTGCACCAGCACAAGCGAGATTTGGCTGACAGCCTGCTGGAAGGTGCAGACATGAGTGGCAAAATCTCAACCAACGAGTTACTGCGGTTGATTAATGAGGGGTAGTCATCTTGACAAAAAGAGGCGGGTTTTGATAAACTTATAGATGAAAATTTTATGATAAGATAAACGTATAATATAATGGCCGAAATAAACGAAATGAAGATTCAAGCCCTAGACATTCGGATCGGGCATCGTATCATTGCTTACTGCAACAACAAGATGCAGACCTGCACAGTGAAACAGATTTTGGATCCCGATCAGAACAACATTACGTTGACAGTATTTACATCTGGATATCGTCGGAACGTCTCATACGTAGTTCGTTTTCATCGGGACACTTTTGTCAACTTGGCGGCTTGAAAATATACAGGACCGATTGCGGCTTCTTATCGATTAAGTCAACGTGATAGCTTTCTTGGCAAAAATGGCATGATCCAGTAACTCTTGATGACAACAACCAACGCTGTTGTTACGAGCAACCCAACGAACGACCCTGCCCCCATTGCACTAACAATTCCTCCAACTGCAAAAGCAAAGACAGCAGTTGCTAGTCAGCTAATCAA
>CAXUIV010000125.1:0-8263 GCA_964250875.1 uncultured bacterium | reverse complement strand
TAACAATTCCTCCAACTGCAAAAGCAAAGACAGCAGTTGCTAGTCAGCTAATCAACGTCTGCTTATGTGGATTCACTCTCGGAACACGCACCTGAGTCCACAACACCCGATTTCCGTAGACTGGTTCAACGTGATCGTGATTGATCATGCTAGTTTCCACAAGTCTGCGGCGATTCGAGCGGCGGTTGAGCAAGCCGGATGCACCCTGCTGTTTTTGCCGACTTCAGTAATATTGCCCTTCAGCGTCCGCCAATCCGGGAACTAAACTGGCTTGAGCGCCTTAGTTTTGCGTTGCAGTGCGGCAACGTCTTATGAGCAGTTTAAAGATTTGATGAATTGGCGTAAACCGCAACCTCGCTAGTGAATCACTCAATAGACTATTAGAAACTCGCTCCTGCTATTACGTCTCAACCCCAAACGCGATGGATCAACTCATTGGCAAACTTTTATATGATCGCTATCGCATTCAATCGCTGCTCGGTCATCAGACGGGGCGCAGAACTTTTCTCGCCAGCGATTTACGAACGCGAACAACCGTCGTCATTAAGCTGCTGCTGTTCGGTCCTGACTTTACCTGGGAGGCTCTGAAGCTGTTTGAACGAGAAGCCGAAGTGCTTAAAGCGCTTAATCACGCAGCCATTCCTCAGTATCTAGATTCCTTCGAGGTGAAGACAAAGCAAGGGAATGGCTTCGCCTTGGCTCAAACTTATATTGAGGCGAGATCGTTGCAGGATTGGGTACAGTCAGGTCGTACCTTTAGCGAGGAAGACCTCAAGGAGATTGCCAAGGCGTTGCTAGACATTCTCAATTACATGCATTGCCGCCAGCCCTCGGTCATTCATCGCGATATTAAACCCAGCAATATATTACTCGGCGATCGCAGTGGTCATAGCCCTGGACAGATCTATCTGGTTGACTTTGGGGCTGTGCAAACGGTCGTTCACGGGGGAACTCGAACGATTGTCGGCACCTATGGCTATATGCCGCCGGAACAATTTGGGGGGCAGACTACTCCCGCTTCTGATTTGTATGCGCTGGGAGCGACGCTGATTTGTTTGGCAGCAGGACAACACCCCGACCAATTGCCCCAGCGAGAGATGCAAATCCTGTTTGAGAACCGCGTCAATCTCAGCGTCCCGCTGATCGACTGGCTGAAATGGCTAACGGAGCCAAGTCTAGATCGACGGCTGAACTCGGCAAAGCAAGCATTGGAAGCGCTAGAAACAGCCAGCACTCGGTTCGCTTTCGTTGCAAAACCAATTGGCAGCACTTTAAAAGTAGCGCAGGCTGAAGACGAGGTGGAAATTCTCATTCCACCCCCAAACCGACGCTTCATCAGAATCTGTTCACTAGCCTGTCACCTCTTCTCTGCTGTTTTGTCCACTGGTATGTTCATAATGTTCGGTGCAGGGTCCTTTATCATGGCATTCGAGGCATTTAAACCGTTAGATTTCTTTGGTTTGTTTGCTTCGGCATTTATTCTCGTATGTGCATTTCCTTTTGCTATTGGTGTTCCGTACTTTTCTTTAGAAGCTTGGAAGGTGTTCTGTCGCTTGTTTGGGGTAAGGCTTCGCCTTACCTCCCAGAAAGTTACTGTATTGTATGAATTGTTTGGAGCCACGTGGTTTAGGATACCCTTCACACGGACAGTCGATTTACAAAAAATCACGAGAATCGAGTATACGGCTAGTCGCCACTCAATCGCTGGAACACTGGTGTTACTATCCCCTCACATTGATATTTGGGTAGGTAGGAAGAAGTGGTTGACATTCGGTCTTGATGAAGCGTATTCCACCGCTGTGCATGTCTCAATAGATGCAGAATTTCGCTGGCTAGAGCAAGTGTTGAACGACGCTCACAAAGCTTCTATGCAAAAGGAGCGAGAAAAATGATGTCGCTCCGAACTTTAGCAGAAGGCATTTCGCAAGCAAAAAGCGGGCGGCTTACTGCTGGATATCGAACGAAACTCATTGAGCAAGTTTTTGTTTTGGCTGGGTTTGCTTCAAGCAGCCGCAGCAGCTTTATTTACATTCTCCCTGTTCTCTCAAGCACTTCCCCGATTTATCAGCTTCGGGACGGAAATTGTCCAAGCAATCTTTTACTGGGTGCTTGCCGCTGACTTGATATCCAGAAGGTTCAGCAGGCTTAAGTTTCGAGGAAACGGAATCTGCTCAATGTATTCATTTACTGCATGGCGAAGGATTGAGTCATACAAATGGGAACAATCGAACCCCAATGTTTTGACGATGCATTCAAATCGATGTATTTCTTCTCACCCAAAGTGATGAGTGTATTTATTCCCGCGAAGCATCAAAAGACTGTGAATCAGATTCTAACTGAGCGATGATTGAGCTAGGAGAGGCAGGGAGAGCGCGATGATTTTTAATCCCTCTTCTCAACGTCATTCTCTACCGCTGAAACTAAATAACCTGAGTTCGGGTTAAGGAGAGGGCAGCAGATTATGGTCAAGAGCAATCGAGGGTTTTCTGGGTTGGTGGCAATAGGCAATTAAGCCGCAAACGAGATTGACCAAGCAATTGACGGGGGAGCGGTGCCGGGAGTGTTCAATCTGGGAAATGTTCTTTAACTGGTCAATGATAGTTTCGATAATGGCGCGCTTGCGTAGTAGCAGGCGGTCACTCAAGGACATCAAACGATTCTTCATATTGTGTTTGAATTTGGTGATCAGTTGAACGCCAACGCTCTGTAACAACTGCTTGGTCAACTTTTGCGAGACGTAACCCTTGTCAGCAAAGACCTGGCCAAATAACTGTTGCAGCAGTTTGGGGACTGGAGTGCGGTCGTCGGTGTTGCCAGGAGTGAGGACAAAGTTAAGCAACTCGCCTCGGTCGTTGACGACCAGATGGAGTTTGAAACCAAAGAACCAATCCACTGAGGTCTTGCCCCGTGCTGCCAGATTCTGGAACACTCGATGTTGCCCAATGCGGCGGTTGTGGCAGACTTTGAGACTCGTAGAATCCATAAAACTGATACCGCTACAGGTGCCAAAACAAGAACGCACATAAGCGCACAGGGGCAGCAATGCACCTGGCATCCACTCCACAAACCGCCCGTAACTGACCAAACCCGGAAACGCAGGCTGGAAGTGACCTTGCACCCACTCCTGGTAGTACGTTTTGAAGTTACGGTAGCAGGACTGGTGGAACCCAATCAGAATCGTCATGATCTCGCTTAAGCACAGACTGCGAGCGCGTTTTCGTCTTTGCAGTCCCTTGCCCAGCAGTTGGCGTTCCCACTGGGGTTCAAAGGCTTGACAAAAGTCATCGACTTGGCAGAACAGTTCTTCTAGACTAATCATGGGGCAAGCATGGTTGAGGATTTAAGCACTTTCAGCCTATCTGGTTTGCCCCTTTCTTATCCCGAACTCAGGTTAATTACCTGTCTAAAATTCTCCAATTCAAAATCCAAAATCTAAAACCCAAAATCGCATCACTGTGGAGCTAGAACTGGAAAGACGAACGCGATTGGGGCTTTCTCCGCCAGGATGACACGTACAGAAGTTGTTGTTCCAGGAGATAGTTTCTGGTGGGGTGAGCCTTTGGCAGAAGACCATTCGTAGCCACTAAAGGTGGATGGGTCTAACTTGAGCTGGGCGATCGCCTGCATCTGACCACCTTGAGAAACCAAAGCTGCGGCTAATTCTGCATTACCAATCAGATCGGCTACACTCTGTTTTGTAATAGGAAGGGCTGACACGGCAGTGACGCTGCCCACCATGCCGCCAAACTCCTCCCGTTTTACCGTATCCGGTGTGATCATCACTTTCATTCCCGGCTGAATTTGCTTGCCATCCCCAATCTTAAAATAGGCTAAGTTGACAAGTGGACTAGATGTCCCCGCCGTAACGCCAGACTGTTGAGGACGGATCAACACTCCTCTGCCGCTGACAGTAATAGGGATGCGGCCAAAGATACTCCAACCCAAAGCAAACACAACTAAAGCACCCAAAGTCGCTAAAGCTAGCCAGTCTTGAGGTTTGACGACCTGGATTAACTGTTCTAGCCGTTCAGGAGATGACAACCTCTCCAGCGACTTTTTTCGGAATACGCTTTTGTCTTGATTAAACATTTAATTTCTTAACTGACTGAGTATCCAGCCAAATCTAGCTCCTGCAATGGCTGTGCTGTCTAAAGCTTCAATGTCTATTTCATCCTCAGTTTCAACCTCCTCATCCAGCATCTCACTAATGCGATAAGCGCGATCGCCACTGGTCATCCGCAAGATCGTACTCCGCAATCTGCCCTCAATCACAGTAGCGATCGCACGATAAAATCGGGCAGCAAAGCGCACATCCATTTGCAATTTGGCAACCAACTGCTCCCGTGGAATCGATAACACCAAGCAGTCTTCTAAGGACTTAATTGTGATATAAGCCTGCTCATTTTCCAGGAAAGACATTTCTCCCACTATCTCCCCACTCGTTAGTCTATCTAATTCCTGCTTGGTAGCGCCTGAGCCACCATCTTTAGTAGCAAAAACTCGAAGCAAAGGGCTAATCTTAGCATGGCAGACTGAAACCCCTGCTGTTCCCTCCAGAAGTATGTACAAAGCATCAATAGGTCTGCCTTGCTGAACAAGAACTTGACCAGCGGGAATCTTCTCTTTAACACCTACACTCATCATCCAATTGACATCACTATCCTTCAATTCTCCTAATACAAACAATCCCTTTTTAAGAGGCTCCTCTGGGTTATAGTTGATACTTTCTAGTCGAGTATTAATCCTCCTCAGTCGGTCGGAGAGCAAAATTGCGACCGCTCGATAAAAGTGGGCAGCAAACCTCACATCCTGTTGCAGTTTAGCTGCCACCTGACTGCGCGGAATCGACAGAATCAGCGACCTTTCAAGCGTCTTAATTGTAATCACAGGCAAACGTTGCCCGACAAAAGTCATCTCCCCCACCAACTCTCCACTCCCCAACCGATTCAACTCCCACTCAGCCATGTCATTCTGAGGAATAGAAACACTCAAAGCGCCATCAATCACCATATGCATCGCTTCAGCCAACTTTCCTCGCTCAACTAAAACCGTACCAGCCGCCATCTCCGTTTGATGACCAACCGTAGTCAGCCAATCAATATCGCTATTACTCAATTCCTTTAGTAAAACTTCTGTCATTATTTATACCAGTTCTAAATTAACTAAGTACGAATCATCAAGCCATCTGCCGCGCCATCAGCTGAACAAACAGCCCCCCTTGGGCCAACTCCTCAAAACTACCCTGCTGCACAACCCGACCCGCCTCAACCACATAGATGCGGTCAGCATGACGAATTGTGCTAAGCCGATGTGCTATCACCACCCTTGTCACCTGCAACTGCTCTAGACTCGCACTAACAATCGCCTGAGTTCGGTTATCTAAAGCACTTGTTGCCTCATCAAACAGCAAAATTCGCGGCTTCAATATCAGGGCACGGGCAATCAATAGCCGCTGTCGCTGTCCTCCCGAAAGATTAGTTCCCCCCTCACTAATCACCGTATGCATCCCCATCGGCATGGCTGAGACATCATCGGCAAATCCAGCCAGACTTGCTGCTTCCCAAGCCTCATCTATCGTCACCTGCGCCCCACCAGAGATGTTCTGAAAGATGGAAGCCGTATTGATCCGGCCATTTTGCAGCACCACCCCTAATTGTCGGCGCACCGCAGAAATATCCAGTCCAGCCAAGTCCTGACCGTCGTATTTGACTGCACCCGTCTCAGGTGTCTCAAACCCCAACAGTAACCGCAGTAGCGTTGACTTACCGCTGCCAGATGGTCCCACCAGAGCCACGAACTCCCCAGGCTCAGCGTAAAGGCACACATCATCCAGATTGAGTGGCCCATCTTCACGGTAACGAAACGTCACATGGTCTAGCGATACTCGACCCGATAGCCTTCCCGGATCAGTTTTGCTCAGATCTAACTCCGGTTGAGCCTCAAGAATTGGCTTAGCCCGCTTCCAAAGAGTGACAATCTCTAAGACCTCAGTCACGGTATTGCTTAAATCGGTAGCACCACCAATGAAAATACCAAAAGCAACATAAAAAGCCAGAAAACTACCTGTGGAGAAGCCTGTTCCAGGCTGTCCCTGTAGCCTCATCTGTGCTGCAACCCAGAAAAGGAGGACAGCCGTCACCGTCGGCATCACCGTATTGAAAACTTTGAGGCTATCTTCAATAACCTGGCTTTTAAGAGTCAGTTTAAGCTGCTGTCTGTACTTTTTGGCCCAAGCAGCAAAGGCGCGTTCCTCAGCGGCGGCTAATCGGAGCTTGGAAACCCCATTGATTAACTGCACCATCAGCCCAAAGATCTCCCCCTCTAGCTCAAGTAAGGGACGGAACTGCCTCAGGATAGCAATTCCCAAGACTGTGGTGACAGCAATTGTGACACCTGCAACAGCTACCGCCACCAGAGCCAACGGCCAACTAAAGTAAAACAGCAGTCCCAGAGTTAGCAGCGAGAAAAAGCTAGTAAAGAGGGTTTGCAGAACGCTGCCACTCAGTTTGCTGCGGATCTGATTAATGGCTGATACTCTAGACTTCAGGTCTCCAGTCGAATAGCTGCGAAAAAAGGACACTTTTAAGTTCAGCAGGCGATCCCACACGGCGGCTTGGGTGAAATTGTCAGAAAAAGTTTGCAGCCTGAGGCTGGCATACCCTTGCACGAACTTAAATGTTGCCGAACCCAAAGCGGCTGCTAGCAAGACCAAACCAATCTGCCACAGTATCCCCCGATTAGCGTCTGGGATAGCGGTGTCAATTAAGAAACCAGTTGCTAGTGGCGTTAGCATTCCCAGTAGGCTGACAGCCACCCCAGTTAAGAGAACGGTTATCAAGTCTTTCGCTCTGCCTGAGAGCGCAAACCGAAGCAAGTCCCAAGCTTTTAAAGCTTTGTCCGGCAAGGGACGATAAAACATATAGGCGACTGTTGCCAAGGGATCAGCGCTACGAGAATCCACCGCCGTATGAGTCCGCGACTTGGGATCAAAGATCTCATATCGACCAGCAGGACTGGGTAGCAAAGCTACAGGCTGGTTGTCCTCGCCACTGTACGCCAGCAGGGGACCGCAGTCTTTTTGCCACCAGCGATCGCTCAGCATCACCCGCCTCAGCCGTAATTGCGAAGCCCGGGCGATCGCCTCCAGAGGATTCTTAACTCGGTCGAGGTTCTCTGATTTGGCTGGAGGACGAATCGTAATTCCTAAAGCCCGTCCGACAGCACCGGCGGCAATCAGCAAGTCTGTGCCTTCCTGTAAGAATTCATCTGCCTGAGGCTGTAGCACTGAGACGAGTTCTCCAAGTGCAGTAGCAGTCGCCTGACGATTGATGCGTTCTCTTTCCTGAAATCTCTGCTGTTCGGCGATCGCTTCCCTCTGTACGAGCGAGTCAAATAGGTGCAAGCACAACTCGTGCAGTTGCGCAATACCCTGTAACACGCAACTTGAATGAAGGGAGGAAGTGTTGACGGTAGACAGATCGACATTGCCAACTGGCTCTAGCCACATACCAGCACTCAGGGGCAAAAGGCCAGACTCCGGACTCAGGATTAGCTCTTCAAACCCCATAAAACTAGCTCGCCCTCTCTGCAACTGGACCCAAGCTATGGTGTCCTTGTGGGGTGCAAAATGACTCTTCGTCCCTGAGTCCATTTCGAGATACCGTTGCGGCGATTTCTCCAACGCTGCGCCAAAGTCTTCAATAGTGATGTTAGACGTGACGCCAGCCATAGCTGCACTCAAGGCATTGCCCAATTGACGCACCCATCCCTCTATCAGGATGATTGCCTCTGCTTCCACTAGCGCCAAGTCTTCTTGGGGTATTACTTGCAGCGTCGTTTCCTCAATCGCTACCGCCAGAACTCCAAGCTGTTCACCCAAGGTAGGAGTGATACCAAACACTGCGGCTTTGGGACTCACACTCAGCAAATAATGGCGGACACCTGAGGGAACGCCAGCTTTGAGAGTGACGGCAAACAGCGCCAGACTTCCCGACTCAACTACCCAAATTTCTGGATTGTTCAGCAGTTGCGGTTGGTTGCCTTTGAGGATTAAAGATTTTTTTGTTTTTAGCATAGTAATGTTCAAATAAGCATGTAGAGACGTTGCATGCAACGTCTCTACATTTCCACAAGCAACTGTTAACTCGGTATTGCTTCACGAATTACGAATGAGCGACGAGTATACTCCCTCTACCTGCTGCAACTGTTCGTGAGTACCGCGCTGCACGACTTGACCCCGCTCCAGCACAATGATTTCATCACA
>CAXUIV010000124.1:0-9966 GCA_964250875.1 uncultured bacterium | reverse complement strand
GACGACAGTAAAGCAACGTAGATCGGATTAAATTAAGTACTTATAGCGTTAGGGGGAGCGAGCTACATGGGACGTATATTTCTTTCAGCCGGTCATGGCGGTAGTAACGTGAGTGGTACAACCGAAGCTAAGGAAATGGTCCAACTGCGGGACCTCGTTATGACAGAACTCAGGTCGCGCAGCTTTGAAGTTTTGGCTGTTCCAGACGAGTTGGACGCGACCCAAACTATTACCTGGATCAACGACCGTAGCCGCGATCGCGACGTAGCATTAGACATTCACACTGATGCTGCTGCCAACCCGTCTGTGCGTGGCACCACTGTCTATTACGTTGCCAACAACGACCTGCGTAAGAACAATGCCGAACTGCTGCTTTTAGCTCTTGTGCGTCGCGTCCCCCAACTACCCAGCAGAGGAGCTACACCAGATACAGCTACTGGACTTGGTCGTTTGGGGTTCTGTCGCCAAGTGGCGATCGCGTCCCTCTACATGAATGTCGGCTTTCTCACCAACCCCGATGACCGCGCTCTCATTCAAAATCGCCGTCGTGACATGGCTGTAGGCATCGCTGATGGAGTCGCTGCATGGAGTCGCGCTATCGACCCCTCAACCTCTCCTGGGACGACTTCCGCCTACCCCCCCATCAAGATTAACATTAACGGTCAAGCCTACGAAGAGCAGGGCGTTTTGGTGAATGGCAATGCTTACATTCCAGTTGACTTAGTCGATCGTTTGCGGGCTGATCTCTCAACCTCACCAAGCATCCGCCGCGTTAGCTATAACAATGTGGTTTATGTCAAGGCGATTGAACTGCGGGATTTTAATATTTCTGTTGCCTGGGACGAGACCAGCAAAACTGTAAGTTTGCGCTCTATTGTGCCGATTTGTGCTGGTCAGTTTGACCAAATCATGAGTCCTGGCCACACCTCCGAGGTGCAGCTGATCATGTTCCTCAAAGCCAATAACGAAAATGCCCTGACGACCTTCCCCGATCTACCTAAACTTTATCGAGAAGAATCCGCGATTGAAGGTGTTAATTATGACATCGCCTTTAGTCAAATGTGCTTTGAAACTGGCTACTTGCGCTTTGGTGGCGGTATCCAACCTAGTCAGAACAACTTCGCAGGTTTAGGCGCAATTGGCGGCGCTACGGAGAGTGCATCTTTCGAAAGTGCCAGAATCGGCGTCCGGGCGCATATTCAGCACTTGAAAGCCTATGCCAGTTTGGAGCCACTGGTGCAAGATGTCGTTGACCCACGATTTCGTTTTGTCACACGCGGTATTGCCCCGCTAATAGACCAGTTGAGCAGTCGCTGGTCAGCCGATCCGCAGTACGGGCAAAAGGTTACAGCGATTCTCAGACTGCTCTATGAGTCAGCTGCACTACTGTAATACCAATAAACTTCAAATTAAAAAGGTGATGCAGGAGCAGAGGTAGCAGTATCAATGATTACTAGGAGAACTGTAAAAGTGAAGAGTTGGCTGTATCTACTCTTAGCAATTGGATTTGAGGGGGCAGGTACTACTTGTATGAAGCTATCCCACGGATTTACTAAGACCTGGCCCTCAATGTTGATGTTTATCCTGTATGGACTTTGCTTTAGTTTTCTCACTTTAGCACTCAAAAAGATTGACGTAAGTGTGGCATACGCTGTCTGGTCAGGTTTAGGAACAGTATTGATTGCAACAGTAGGAATACTGTGGTTCAAAGAGCCTTCTAGCACCATTAAGCTCATTTCAATTGGTTTGATTATCCTAGGTGTCATCGGTTTGAACCTGGGAAGTGCTAGCCACTAAGTGTAGACTGTGATACTAATCTTTGAAGGCTACAATTCCCAGCATTTCTCAAGCTAGGATTAACTGCTGTTGAAATTGTGCCTCAGCCAGGATTAAGACTTTTCAAGGTACCAAGTAGGTGCGCCAAGCTGCCTGAGTGTTTTTAGTCGTCTGAGGAAGTGCCAAGCGCCAGGTTTTGCCTTCTTTCTGGTGTTGCAGGTAGATTTCAAAAGGGTTTTGCTGCTGTACTCGTCGCCTTCGTAGCTTGAGGGTGAGGTCGTAGGTGCCTTGAACTCGATAGGCGGGTAAACCTTGAATACTAGTGGGTTGTTGTTGCGTAATTGCGACTCGGTTGATTTTAAATCCCCTAAAATCGAAACCTACTTGCTGGCTTTGCTGCTGGATTTGGTGCAGTTGCAGAGTGATCGCCCGCTGTACGAGTTGGCTGGTTGGCTCGCTGTTTGGTCCCAAACTACCAGTTCCACAAGCTGTAATTACTAATAAAACAACTGTCAGAATGAGCCGCAGCATGATTGCTTCTCCTATAGCCAGCGCTAGTATATTCTATGGGTGACTTCGATTATCAGATCAACTATGCTGAAAAAGACTCTCGGCCTTGATGATCAGCTTTATGATTACCTGTTGTCTACCTCGTTGCGAGAGCCAGAGATTCTGCGGCAGCTGCGGTACGAAACTGCCCACCATCCGAGGGCGGGTATGCAGATTGCTCCAGAACAGGGGCAGTTCATGGCGCTGCTGATCCAACTGATAGGAGCAAGGAAGACGCTGGAGGTTGGGGTTTTTACCGGCTACAGTTCCCTTTGTGTTGCTCTAGCACTTCCCCCTGATGGCAAGATTGTTGCTTGTGATGTCAGTGAGGAATTCACGGCGATCGCCCGTCGGTATTGGCAAAAGGCTGGAGTGGCGGATAAAATTGACCTGCGGTTGGCACCAGCGGTAGAAACTTTAGACCAGCTGCTAGCAGCAGGGAAGGCAGGGACGTTTGATTTTGCCTTTATCGATGCCGACAAGGAAAACTACTATAGCTACTATGAGCGATCGCTCCAGCTAGTCCGCTCTGGTGGTCTAATTGCCATTGACAACGTTTTGTGGTCAGGACGGGTTGTGGATTTTCAAGATCAGGAAGAAAGTACGCTAGCAATTCGCGCCTTTAATGAGAAGCTACACCACGACGAACGGGTAACTTTGAGTCTCGTTTCCATCTCTGACGGATTGACTTTGGCACTTAAACGCTAAATAGTTATTGAGTTGAATTCAGTTCAGTACAATGCTAGGAGCAGTTTTTGGGTATTCTAATACCGATAATTACCGTTATGGGAATTAGAATCTGGGTGAATTATCACCTTATGTAGAGACGTTCCATGCAACGTCTCTACAACTCATCCTGATCGGACTACTAGTCTGTAGGGGATGTACGATACAATAGGCCATCCATTCGACGTGCCTACCGAGCTAAAGTATGACCGAGGTACTAATCACTGGTGGACGAATTGTTACCGCAGTCGATGACTACGTCGCTGATATTCTGATTCGGGATGGTAGGATTGAGGCGATCGCCAGAGAATTACACGTACCGGCGGCTGAAAAGTACGATGCCTCTGGTTTAGTTGTACTGCCCGGAGGTGTGGACGTTCACACTCACATGGAGTCTTCCCAAGAACCCGCAGAAACCTGCGACAACTATGAAACAGGAACGCGATCTGCTGCCTTTGGTGGCACAACTACAATTGTGGACTTTGCCATCCAAAACCAAGGTGAGAGTGCCAAGCAAGCTCTTGACCAAAGACTGGCACTAGCAGAACCTCAGGTCTGCGTGGACTACGCTTTCCACGTCATTTTGACAGATATCCGACCGGAAATCTTAAAGGAGTTGCCTGACCTCATTAACTACGACGGGGTGTCGAGCTTCAAAATGTTCATGGCCTATCCAGGCATGTTGATGGTTGATGATGCCTCAATATTTAGAACAATGCGGGCGGTTGGTTCTCACGGTGGCATGGTCAATCTGCATGCTGAGAATGGTGGGGTGATTCAAGTCCTGATTGAAGAGGCACTGGCTCAGGGCAATACGTCTCCGAAATATCATGCCCTAACTCGGCCTACAATTATGGAGGCAGAAGCTACCCATAGAGCTATTCGTTTGGCTGAACTGGCTGAGATTCCGGTTTATATTGTTCATCTTTCAGCTAAGGAAGCGTTGGAGGTTGTGGTGGAGGCTCGCGATCGCGGCATTGCTGCCTTTGCTGAAACTTGTCCTCACTACTTGTTCTTAACAGATGAGGAGTATGAAAAGCCTGGGTTTGAAGCTGCTAAGTACGTCATGACTCCTCCTTTACGGCAGCATCACTGTCAAGAAGCCTTGTGGCGAGGACTGAAGTTTGATGACCTCCAGGTTGTTGCCACTGACCACTGTCCTTTTTGTTTTAACGAACGTTCTCATGGCTTATACCGTTCCAAGCAGTTGGGACGGGACGACTTCTCTAAAATTCCCAATGGAGCGCCTGGGGTAGAATTGCGGCTAGCTCTACTATTTGATGGCGGCGTTAGGACTGGCAAAATTTCTCTCAATCGATTTGTTCAGCTTACGGCTACAGCTCCTGCTAAGATGTTTGGTTTGTTCCCAAAAAAAGGCACAATTGCCGTAGGCAGCGATGCTGACCTGGTGCTGTTTGATCCAAACAAACAACACGTTTTAAGTGCGACAAACCATCACTCAAATGTGGACTATAGTCTATTTGAGGGTCGTTCTGTCACCGGCAAAGTTGAAAGAGTATTTTTGCGAGGAGAGTTGATTGTAGATGGCGATCGCTGGTTAGGGAAGAAAGGCAAAGGCCAGTATCAAAAACGTTCAGCATCAGGTGTTTTCTAATGGCAGGTCGTCTCACCACACATGTACTTGATATAGCAATAGGCTGTCCAGCTGCCAATATGGAGGTAGAGCTATGGCTGCTTGAGCCTCACGGCAGTAGAAAATTGCTGAAAACATTACGCACCAACGTTGATGGGCGCACCGATACGCCTGTGCTAGCTGAGGACATGGCGGTGGGTGTTTATGAGTTAGTGTTTGCAGTGGGCGATTATTTTGCCCAGCAAGCGGTGACGAGGGCTGCGAGTGGCTTTGATAATGCTACACCGCGCTTTTTGGAGCGTATTCCGGTTCAGTTTGGCATTGCTGACCCCACTGCTCACTATCATGTGCCACTGCTCACATCACCTTGGGCCTATAGTACATATCGAGGCAGCTAAGCAGCTACGTCTAGAGATTTCTCTAGATATCTCGTGTGACAGAGAGCCTGTCGGCGGCATCCTTGATAAGGTGTACATACAAATAAAAGTATCTATCAGATTAAAAGGTGTAGGCAGGTACCCTACCAGATAGGTGTGTTTGCAGGAGGCGGAGTTCAATGTCATTTAAAGTTAGAGATAGCAGACAAGCGGAGTTGAGACAGTTGTGGGCTGGGAAAGTACCGCCTTTAACACCTGAACAAACAGAGGTATCGCTCAAACTGTGGCAGAAGATCAAAGCCCGCAGACAGCGAGACCAGGAACTGGATGCTAATAATTAAGTAAGCTGATAACCCTTCGAACGATGTCTAAGATTTACTCAATTGCAGGCTTAGTCAAAATAGCTTCCTTCGCAACTACCCTAGCGGTCATGGCAAACGTTTTTTCCTCAACCAAAGCTTTGTCACAGACGCCCACTGCCCCTGGAAATGCAGCACCTCAAGCAGGGTGCCTCTCTGGGTATCCCAATGGGACATTCCGAGGTGATCGCCCTGTAACTCGCAATGAAGCTGCTGCTGGTTTGAATACCTGCCTGAATCAGGTAAACCAACTCATACCCGCTAACAAAGCGGACTTGGCAACGAGGGCCGACTTTCAAGTTTTAATTGATCGGCAGGTCGAGTTAAACAGAAAGCTGCTAGAAATCAATGACCGGATTGGAGTGCCACCTGGTAGCAAATAGAGATTGAGCTGCATCCAAGTTGCAAATATTTTGTCAATCTTTCCACTTCCCAGGCGGTGGCGTAATGCCGTACTTGATTAAGCCCTTGTCAAGTCTTCTCAGAAACGCAAAATCCTCTTCCGGCAAATGCTGATGACTTGCAGGTGTGTCCTCACCCATAGAAGTCTTTTCAAGAAAGGTGAACGCTTGCCGGAACTGACGCGGTTCTGCGGAGACAGGCGAGTCAAAATGGCAGGGAATAATCTGCTGAAAATTCCATTCCGCTATCTTGTCTGCCCAGGTTATTGTCTCCTTCAGCGCTCGATTGAGAATTAGGGTCTGTAAAATTGGTGCCACAAATAAACGACCGTCTTCTCGCAATGCATCAAAAGACCGTTTCCAGTCCTTCCATTGAAACGGAAACAGGCCAAAACAAGCCTTTCTTGATCGATCCGGTGCTTTAAAAGCATCGCTCAGTGCCTGTCCCAATCGACTTACCTGCAAAGCGCTTGGCCGGAAGTAAAGACTAAACAGCGACATACGCTGCCATCCTTTACGACGGTTCTCCCTACTGTCGTCAACAATATCGAATGCGTCATCCCTAGCATGAAAGAGTAAGGGGTACGGATCAAGTTGAACGATCGCTGGCGGGTCTTCTGGCACGGAAAGCACTGAGTCTGTTACGAACAGCGTGCGCGATCGTTTGTCGAAGAATGCCACTTCTTCAAACTGCCCTGGTCCAAGGTTAATGGGTCCTAAAATTGCGTAATCAAACTGGTCCGCAAAGGGGGCTTTGGTGCTATCAGACGGAAGTACCTGAGTTCGTTTTGGAGGAAAGCCAAGCCAGCTCAGCGGGAGATTCACTGGAAAGCTCCACTGGTTTGGCGCTACGAAAACCTGTGCCGTTGGAAAGCGTCTGGCGAAAGGGCCAACGAAGATCTTGTGTTCTAGGCCGGAGATAGTTGGCAGGATGATGTATTTGACGTCTCCATGTACCGCCACCAGTTCTTCAACAAGCCGCATACATTCCGATGTTGGTGCGAGCGGTGCATAGACGAGGAGGCCATCGCCCTCAAGCTTAACAACGCTCATGCGAATCGGCACGACGACGTAGAAGAAGCCCTGTAGCTGATCGAAGGTCCAAACCGAGCCTTCAACAACTTCTGTGCGAATTGTCCGCCGTCTGCCGTGTGGGTAGAGTGGTAAAGCAGGCCAGAACGGCCATGACAAATCTTCAGGACGGATCAAGGGAACCTGTTGTCCGTGAGTTTCCTGCGAATTTATCTTGGTTCTATGCACCCTACGATCCCCTTTCTAACTCCCAACGCTCAGACTATTTGAATGAATTCGAACTTAAAATTGGGCTTGCTGCTCATCCTAATTATGGTTCAATATCGTTCAGTCAACAGTCGCGTATGAAAACTCAAAGCCTGTAGAGACGTTGCATGCAACGTCTCTACATGGTTATCTAAACCTTATTGAATTATGGTCTTTGCAAGACCAGTAGCCAGACTCAGCGTTGTATAAATGGCATCTGTCTGTGATCTGCTTGATTAAAGACCAAGAAAATTGGCGTTCGCGTAGCTTAGCCCCCCAGTTCTGTTGCAAGCTACGATGAGCCAGTCGCAGATTATACGAGGGAATAGCAGTTGAAATGTGATGAGGAATGTGGACATTAATATCGTGACAAAGTAATTCTACCCAGTGAGGATAATCGCAGTGAACAGTTCCAGTTAACTGAGCTGTAGCCTCATTCCATTCCTCAGCTGTACTGAAAGGAATGTCCGGCGCTGTGTGGTGAACCAGTGTAAATGTACTCATCCAAAAATGATACACCAGCCATGGCAGTAGCCAAAATTTAACCAACCCCCAGATGCCTGTCGTGGCAATGAGGATGGGAAAGGCGATCGCCGCAGAAACTACTACGACACAGACAGATAGCTTCACTTTCTCTCGGTCCTTGCCTGAGAATTGGGACCAGTCGAAGTGCATAGCTACCCAGTGTACGATCGAGGCTGTCCACCACAACCGGCCCCGCAGCGAGCGGTAGCCCCATTGTGCTAGTCGTCCTAAGCTGGTGTAAAGCTCGTGTGTGAAGGGGTGCCAAGCGTTATCTTCTTCCAGCTTGTTGGTGTGATTGTGGTGATGATTGTGTAGAATGCGCCAGCTGTGGAACGGGTAAATGAGCGGCAGCATAAATAAATGGCCTACCAAATCATTTACCCAACGGCGTTTAGCAAATGACCGATGACCACAATCATGGGCAATCACGAAAAAACCAGTCAAAGCTGTGCCGGTAAAAATCCACAAAAACGGCAGGATATACCAGGGGGCGAGAGCTATACCAACGTAGCCCAAGCTAACCATGCAAACGCTAAGCAGCACTCTTGACCAAGCTTTACGACGGTCTTGCTGAAAATATTCTCTTGGTACAGTTTTGAGAATGTCTTTAAGACGCAGGTCTGAATCAGTGGAGTCATCCGCTAGTCTCTGGCGAGCAGTTATCGATGTAGTCATGAACACCTAAATTAGAAAACTCATCACGGCGGAGCTTTTAAGCACCTCAGCTGTTGATGTGTTAATTGTACAAACGCTTCAAATTATACCAATCAGACACGAAAGTTCAAAAAAATTAACTGGTAGAGCAGGATACATAAAAACTCCGTCCAGTAAAGAGACGAAGCATGGAAACCGGCTGCTTGTACATGGTTGAGAGGGCGAGCAGCTATTCTCTTAGCCCAAAAACAGTTTGTAGGCCGGATTTTTATTTTCATCCCAATAGCGGTAGCCAAGCGTGTCGAGAAATGCCTGCCAGTCCTCCATCTCATGAGGGGGCACCTGCATGCCGACAACAATTCGTCCGTAATCTGCCCCATTATTGCGGTAGTGAAAGAGGCTGATGTTCCAGTCAGGACTCATTGAACCGACGAATTTGATGAGTGCGCCGGGACGTTCTGGAAACTCGAAGCGGTAGAGCAATTCATCGTGAGCTAGGAGAGAATGTCCCCCGACCATGTGCCGCAGATGTAGTTTTGTCAGTTCGTCATCGGTTAGATCGATGGTTCTAAATCCTTGGGCTTCAAAAGTTTCGACCATTCTGGCAGCATCAGCACGATTCTGAATTTGCACTCCTACAAAAATATGGGCCACCTTTTCATCGGCAATGCGGTAGTTAAACTCAGTGAGATTGCGTTTGGCTATACACTCACAAAACTGGCGCAGACTACCCCGCGCCTCAGGAATTGTAACGGCAAAGATGGCCTCGCGGCGTTCACCTAACTCTGCTCGTTCTGCCACGAACCGGAGGCGATCAAAGTTCATGTTGGCACCGCAGGCGATCGCAATCAACGTTTGTCCCTGGATTTGTCCCCGTTCTACATAGGCTTTAGCAGCAGCGATCGCCAACGCACCCGCCGGTTCCAAAATCGACCTCGTATCCTCAAATACGTCTTTAATTGCAGCGCAAGTATCATCCGTGTCAACCAAAATCATCTCATCTACATACTGCTGACATAGACGGAAAGTTTCTTCCCCTACCTCCCGCACTGCAACTCCATCGGCAAACAAACCTACCTGAGATAAGCGCACTCGATGTCCAGCTTTTAGCGATCGCGCCATTGCATCGGCATCTACTGGTTCAACGCCAATAATCTTGATTTCGGGACGCAGTCGCTTCACATACGCGGCAATCCCAGAAATTAATCCGCCACCCCCAATTGCGACAAAGATGGCATGAATCGGCTGCTGGTATTGCCGCAAAATTTCCATCCCAATTGTTCCCTGTCCGGCAATCACATCTGGGTCGTCAAAGGGGTGAATAAAGGTCAACCCTTTTTCCGCTTCCAGTTGGCGAGCGTAGGCATAGGCATCATCGTAGGTATCGCCATGCAACACTACCTCTCCGCCCAAAGCTTTAACCGCATCCACTTTAACCTGGGGGGTAGTTACTGGCATGACGATGATTGCTCGCGTTCCTAATCGACGAGCGGCAAGGGCGACTCCCTGAGCATGGTTTCCGGCAGATGCAGCGATCGTGCCTTGTGCCAGCAGGTCCGGCGGCAGTTGCACCATCTTGTTGTAGGCACCCCGCAACTTGAAGGAGAAGACTGACTGCATATCTTCCCGCTTTAGCAGAAGTCTGTTATTCAGCCGTGCGGAGAGATTTGGGGCATACTCCAGTGGCGTCTCCTGGGCAACATCGTATACGCGGGCAGTCAGGATTC
>CAXUIV010000123.1:0-9979 GCA_964250875.1 uncultured bacterium | reverse complement strand
GGCAATGTGGGTATCTACCATGCTTGTCCAGGTTTGCAGCGCTTGATGCACAGACAGCATGGTGGCGACCACCGCAGTACCTGCTTTACTGCCACGATAACAGCTGTGAACGACACTAGGCCACGGCACATTCTTTCCCAAACAGTCTTCGCACACGTTGCCTTGACGGAAGAAAGAGCCAGCAGGGCAGAGTAGGCGATAGTTGTGCAGAGTTTGAACCACCGGCACCCCAGCCTCTTGACAGGCATAGTAAATTGAGGGCGAGAGTAATGGAAAAAAGTTGTGTACATGTACGATGTCTGGCACAAAACTGTCAATCTCTGCACGCACCCACTGCTTTGAGGAACGTGAATAGATCGTGTTTGCAGCAGCCTTAGCTCTTTCTAAAGGACTGGTAATCTTGTCGTTGTTAGCTTCCATCAAAGCCGAGCAATGACCATTTGCCTCTAGCAAAGCTCTCTCTGCTCGCACGACTACATCTTCACCACCAGCGATTTGATAGCGGTTATGCAGCATTAGTACCCTCATAGTGCTGACCTCTCTAGTAATAGAGGTGACGGGCTAAAATCTAAACGGGCTAGATTCGGCACGGATCGACCTCCAGTCAAATGACAGACAAAAATGAAAGCAAACGACTGGCTACTATGCTTGAATCAAAGTTGTTAGAAAAACGTTCTCGCGCCGCTTTCGCCATCTGGGTACGAATTTCTATGTCATCCATCAATGCAACAAGCTTCTCAGCTCCTGCGGCAGGGTTATCGAGCGGCCAGTACAACCCTTCAACTCCATCTGAAAAGACTTCTGGAATCCCGCCGACCGACCCCGCCAGCAGGGGCAAACCGCAGGCCATAGCTTCAATCAGCACAATCGGTGAGTTTTCAATCAGGGCACTATGAACATAGACATGATGAGCAGAAAGAAACTGTGCGGCATTGTTCTGAAATCCCATGAACTTTACTTGCCTGCTGATGTCTAGAGACTGAGCCAGCGCTTCGAGTTTGCTACGCTCTGGCCCATCACCAATTAGGGTGAGTGAATAGCATTTTCCCAGCTCCTTAGCCTTTGATAAAACTTGTAGGAGATAGCTCTGGTTTTTTCGAGGTTCCAGAGTGCCGATGTTGATTAAATCACCTGTAATAATTCTTAAGGCTGACTGTTTTGGTGTGACAGTGAAGTTTGGCAAAACAATCGACCTTACCCGCTCCATGGGAATAGTGCTTTTAATGATTTCCTCCATAAACTTAGAAACATAAACAACGCCATCAGTTAAAGGAAGTATTTTCTGTTCGAGCCGTTTGATTCTTCTGTAAACCCAGCCTCCTTGTTTAATTTTTCCTTTGGCAACCCATTCATCTGCTTGCGAACCATTAAAATGAGCTATCAAAATCACTTTTTGATGCTTGAGTCGCGTTTCTAGTGCGGCTTTTGCAGAGAGCGGACACTGAGCATAAATGATAGCAGGAATACTGCTTTGAGTTTTATGGATCAAAGCTTTTTTGAGAAAGATATAGTGCCAGTATCGATACCACCAAACACTAAGTTCCCCACTGAATTTATCGATTAGTTTTCTGATTCCAAACACAGGTACGACAAGCCACGGATGGAAAGAGAAAGGAGTAACAATGCAAGCCTCAACACCATTTTCTGATAGGTACTTTCTGAACGTATTAAAATGACTTTGAACACCAGTTTCACCGTGTTCGCGCATGAGTGTTCCAATGATTATTTGACGCTGCATCTTGACCGATAGCTGTAGAGTTGACGGCAAACGTGACCTCAGCCAGAAATTGTGCTGCTGCTTCTGGGGTATAGCGAGTCATTATCTGCTGAGATTTTTTTCTCATAGAGGCAATGAGTTCTGGTTCATTTATGAAACGAATCATAATTTTCGCCAGTTCTTCAGGTTCATGCGGATCGAAAACGTAACCATTTTCTCCTTCAACAACCATTTCGGATGCTCCTGCCCATTTGGAACACAAAACAGGTTTACCAAAAACCATGGCTTCAAGCACCACCATTCCCCAGGTATCTTCTAAACTGGGTAGGACAAAAACATCTGCACTGCGAAAATAAGTATTCAAGCGAACATACTCTATCCACTTCACCCACTGGATACGGTCTTGCAAATCATGTTTCTGGCTAAAGTGTTCTAGCTCATCACGTTGAGGTCCGTCACCTACTATGAGGATTGAATAGTTGCGATATCCCTGCTTTTGCAGAATGGCACAAGCTTCTAGCAGAAGGTGAAGTCCCTTTCTTAGTATCAATTGACCCATATAAAGAAAGACCGGGTGCTGCAACCCAAGATCGTCCTCAGAAGCTTCTCCTGACAATGCTTTTGAATCCGGAACTTCATAAGGTTTAGCAAAAACGCGACTTTCTTCAACCTTTAGGATTTTGGTGAGGTAACCTTTTCCCCGAATACTATTGGTGATAAAGGCATCTGTAAAGCGAACCATCGTGCGTCGGAGCATGAGACGCAGTTTTGAATCGCAACAGTCCACCGTTGGTGAGCTGCCTTCATAAGCAATGATAATTTTCCAGCGGCCCAACGGTTTGAAAAGCAGCGCTAGGAGCGTCCATATGGAGAAACCACTGGTGAAGATAACTTGAGGTTTAAACTGAAATAGATGACCGACAATGCTGGGAGAGGCAAATGCGACACCCCGGCTGTACTTCGGTAATGGTCGAGTCGATTCTGTCAGCTTGGTTTTTCCCACGACTTCAACTGTGAACGTCCCCTCGAATCCGGAGGTAAATCCAGGCCAGAATCCGGTGTAAACAGTTGTTTGCTGAAGAATTTTGGTGAATTCACTCAATATTGGATGCCAGTAGCTGCCTCGGTTCATGGAAGGAAAAAGCCAAGCGACGCGAGGACTCTCTTTACCATTCATGCTCCAATCTCCCTCAAGCCAAACACTGAACTCAAAAGTAATCTTCTATACGGGAGCAACCAATGAATCGGCCAGAACGGACCTCCGTGACGGTAGGCAAATACCCTCCACTCCTCTAGGGGTTGGAGGGTTGCGTCTTTGACCGCTAGACCTTTTGGCTGACCGATTTTCTGCCATCGTTTGCGTAAGGTCAAGTCTGAATGCGTCATGCGTCCGCAGGAAGGGTTTGGCAAACAAGTTCCGGTATAGCCTGGAGCCACCCAGACTGTGCATCCCTGTTGTCTAGCCCGCAAACCGTAGTCATAATCCCCAACATAATGACTGAAAGCTGGGTCTAAGTTTCCCACTACTCGGACTGCTTCTTTGGGTATGAGGACGCAGTTACCGTTCATCGTGTCGCAATGCTTGGCTTCCTCGCCGGGTTCCACTCCCTGAAAGCGCAGTGGACGCCACCAACTGCTTCGCAGTACACCTCCATAGGTATGGGCACCCGTTTCTGGATTGCAAGTCGAGCCAGTGACGATCGCCCGCACATAGCCTTGATCGGCTAGACGACAGGATGTTGCCAGTAAGGTCACCAAAGCTTTTGGATAAAGCAGGGTGTCATCGTTGAGCCAGAGATAGTAGTCATAGTCGGACTTGAGGGCTTCAGCAAAAGCGAGTCGCATGCCCCCATTCCAAAACAGGCTGCCATTCCCTTGCAACAGCTTGACTTGAGGGTAAATAGTCCGTACTGCTTCTGCCGTACCGTCAGTACTGCCATCGTCCATCAAATACACTTGCACTTCAACTCCCAGTGGCAGGTCCTGCTGATAGAATGCCTCCAAGCTGAGAAGCGTTTTTTCTTGCCGGTTATGGCAGGTCATTAATACAGCCACTGCGGTTGTCATAGAGTCTCCATTTCTTCATGCGTTTTCATTGGGCAGTTCTAGGTTCCAGTACCTCTTTGAAAAAACCAGTCACGCGATCGCCCTGCGACTCAAAAGCATAAGACAGATGGACTCTGCTCATATTGGAGCGAAGGGACGCCAAAAGTTGTTGATCGTAAAGCGATGCAGCTAACTCATCCACACCAGTGAAGGCAAAGCCAAAGGGAGTATCAGCCCAATACTCCTGAATGAACTGGCTCGTGCGTGTAACCGCTACAGGCGCGGTGGAGGCAAGCGCAAAAGCCAGACGAGTTGAAAGACTGGTAGAAACCCGACGACGAATAGTTTGGTTGGACTCGTTATAAATTGTCAAATGGGCATCGAACTGGGAGATATAGCGGCTAAATCTCCCTTCAAACAAATCTGCATTGGAAAAGTTAGGGTATGAGTGAAAATTAGGGCATCCCTTTGAGTCTGCTGAGTGAGATACGAAGACATGGACTCCACGCTTGGCCAGTTGTACCAAGAAAGGACCGAGCGCATCCGCAGCCATCCGAAAATCCTTGGTCCAAAGTTTGTCCGCACGTCCAGTAAAAATGACGTGTGGGTGTTCGTCAAAGCGTTCGAGCTGCGTTACATTAGAGCTGCCAAGGCCATCCACAGCGAAGGCTTTTTTCAGAAATGGCATGATTATGGCAAGATAAGCTTTGCTGCGTGAAGAGGGGACCTTTTGACAAAAAAGTTGACGCATCGCTTCAGAGTAGAAAACGTGACCGTCAATCAATGAGTCAACCTGGCGAAGCCACCAAATCTCCCGTAGCTCGGTCAAGAAGTTGGAGGCATTGGGTAGAGTTTCAGTACAGAGGATAACTTTGGCATCGGGAAAAGATTGGTGTGCTTTACCGAGGGCTGCTAAAACTTGGCTGCCCCAATAGCAAAATAAAATATCAGGCTCTCCATCGAGTTCAGCCAGTACGGCTTGGCGGACATCATCAGATCCCCAAAAGTTGAACACTCGTACATCGTCTTGAAATCCCCACTCTTTAAGCTGTGTCTGAGTTGCTGGAGAACTCCGCCAGTCTAAAACAGCCAGCGTGTAGCCTAAACTCTTAAACCCATAGACCCAGTTAGTAGCCATCGGGTTAGCTAACGAACCAACGACAAGCACTTTCAAGTTAGCCATTCCTATTCCATCCAATTTGTTGATTTTTCATCCAATCTTTGACTCAACTGCAAAACTTTCTTCATGTCCCTTAACGATTTCAGCAAAAAGAGACGAGTAGAGACGTGCTTGTCTTTCTAGAGAAAATGTTTGTTCTGCTTTCTGGCGAGCGCGATCGCACAGTTTCTGATGCCGTTCCTTGTCCTCTAGTACCCAAGCAATTCCTCTGGCAAAATCTTCGATTTCATCAGGTTGAGCGAGGTAGCCATTCTGTTGGTGTTCGATAATATCGGACATACCACCAATATTGAAGGTGACACAGGGGATTCCACATGCGAGCGCTTCCACTACAGTGTTTGACAAGTTCTCCTGTGTTGAAGGCGAGACAAAAACATCTGCTGCCGCATAGACGACTGCTAACGAGAGATCGTCGCTCAGTCTACCCAAGTAGTGAGACCGAAAACCTAAGTCAGTTGGTTCGCTCGGTTGAGATGAACCAAAAACAACCACTTCTATCAGATGCTCTCCAAAATGACTCAGGCTTTGTAAAGCTGGCTGAAGTAAATGAAATCCTTTTCTGCGATCGCCTGTTGCACTCAGCGCTCCGAAGAGAATCAATTGCTTATCTTGAGGTAAATTGAGTAATTCTCTTGCAGTACGTCGGTCTATTGGTTTATATCTTTCAGTATCAAGACCGTTGGCAATGACCTCTACTCGCACATCTCTAAAAAGAGAGCTGGCTCGAACGCATTGAGCGAGCCACGAACTAGGAGTAACAATTGTTAAATTCAGTTCTCTCCAAGCTCTAGCTTTACGGTGCCATGTCCAGCGAGATAAGTCCAAGTCTTGATGGCTTCCTAATCGAGGGCAAGCACCGCAAGAAGCAGTATAGCGATCGCAATCTTGACTGTAGTGACACCCTCCTGTGAATGCCCACATATCATGAAGCGTCCAAACTAGAGGTCGATGAAATTTTGAGATCGTCTCTATTTGTAAGTAACCACCACAGCTCCAATGTAGGTTAACAATATCTGGGCGAATTTTCACCACCTTGGGAAGGATAGAGTCTGGAAGCCATTGGGGAGAAAATGTGACGCGATCGCGTTTCGGATAGAGTTGTAATGGCAGGTTGTCTAAGATTGGCCTGAGCTTAACCAGTTTCCTGCCTACCTTCGTCTGCGGACCAATTGCAGTATTATCGCTAGACTTATCTTGCACCAACATTTGAGAAGAGACACCAATACTGGATAAACCGTGATGTAACCGATGAGCAGCACGGGCTGCTCCTCCTTCTGTATCAGAAGTATTGATAACTAAAACCTTCATCACAACACCTTCTTTGAGTCAGAATAAGTTAACAGGCAGATTTCTGTTTAAATGTACTATAAGCCTGAATATTTCTCCTCCAATTATCATTTAATTCAAACTCAACATAGCAATCATAAATAAGTTGCAAATACTCCTCTATGCCCTCTGCGCCTCTGCGGTTCGTCAGCAAAAAACTGCTTACAAATCAAATAGAACTGCTACCAACACATTTACCCATAAAATCAGAATTAAAAAGCTGAAACCTCTTTCTTCATCTTCATAAACTTGTTCCTGATTTTGGTTGTCATTTTTATTTTATATACTCGTTCAAAGTACACTCTATCTACACATTTGTATCTGACTACAAATTTTGGATGAATGAGCGGAAATTCTACTTCACAAGTGTTTAAATTCGCAAAGCGATCGCCTGAATCCGTGGTGTGAGTGGCATCTTGGTTAAATCCTATATTAGAAATAAGATTCTTGCTGGGTACTACAGCGTAACCCCCTTGACACAAACAAGTTAGAAACCACTGGTAGTCCCATGTATCAATTTTTTTGGCGTACACTCGTTCCCAATCTTTATGTCTAGCCTGGGCTTCATCCTTAAAATCTATCAGATCTAGTAATCTATTCTCCTTCAGAATCTCAGGCCAAAAACTTATGTCTACGTCGTAGTGCTGCCACGCTCTTTTCCAAGTTGCCCAACCCCAAATGTTAATACTTTTTGAAAAGTAGTAGCTCTCAACTGAATTATTGCTAGTAATACCAAAAGTATTGCCAGCAATGTGCATAACTCTTTTGTCATCTCGATAGCGATCAAGAAGTTCCTCACAAAACTGGAAGAATGTATAGTGAGGCAAGCAATCATCTTCAAGAATAATTGCTTCTTCAACAGTGTCAAAAACCCAATTTAATCCAGTTGAAACACGCTGCTTACAGCCTAAATTTGTTGAGGAATAATTTTTAATGACTTGACATTTCCAGTCAACTCTGTCAATGATGGCACGAGCCGCAGCACACTTCTCTGCTTCACCGACTCGATCGGCACGAGGACCATCGGCAACGACTAAAAGTTTGAGCGGCTTTGCTTGGCGAATTAACTCAAACACTCGTTCAGTTGTATCCGGTCGGTTAAAAATAAGAAAGGCAACTGGAGTTTTCATAGTATTTATAGTGTGTCAGCAAGCATATTAGAGTTAAAACGTGAGTAGCCTATAACCATACTTGAAGCAACATGTGCTAAATTAGCAACACTGGTCTGAAGCGGTAAATATCGATATCGAAAAGCGGCAAGCCTGGGATCGGTTTCTTGATAAAGGATATCTTCAGCAAAGTTACTCCACCGCTCCTCTGGCATTAAGTCAATCGTCATACCAGCCTGACCAGAAGGTAGCAGCATGTTGGAACCATGTACGCCAATGACCAAACGGCTTTGGGAGTAGAGTTCGCATAGTCTTCTCTCGGTCTCCTCATCAAGCTTATCTACTCTTATGTCTTCAACCCACCGAGGAAATACAGTTTTTTTGCTTAAACCAGCGATCGCGAATTTCGCTGAAGGAACTCTAGATTTTATCGATCTAAACAATCTTTGAATCTTCCAGTTTTGCAGCAGTAGTGCTAATTTAACAAGCCTCAATTTTTTTAAGATGCGGAAAAAGAGAAAATTACACCAAACCCGATCTTCACGCCAGACAAAAGTTATCTTAAATTCTTCCCGACTGAAGTCATGTTTAGGCACTCCAGTGAATTTTGTGATGTCAAACCCACCTGGATGTGAATGGGCTGGGCTGATATAAATTTCATCAAACCGTCTAGACTCCTCACGAACAAATTCATCTAAGCTTGGGTAGTAAAACTGTCCTTTTTTTAGAGCTATGTCCACTGTCCATACTTCTGCAACAACCTCTGGAACCATCCAGCGTAAAAACTTCGGCACAATCACAACGAGCCCACAATCAAATTGATCTAGATGTCTTTGCGCGTTTAGTAGCTTTAAGAGACAGTGTCCGTAAAGATAATCGATACAGTTTAAGACGGTGACGCGCTTGCACTGCTTGAAAACTTCCTTTGAAATCTGGAGGGCTTCCGGTTGAGGATTTCGGAGTGCTTGAAGCAGCGGTTCTCCAAGCCAGTTCTTTGCCGACTCCTGACAAAAAACTTGTTCTTTGACTAAACTGACCTGACAAGGGTGAGTGACAGCATGGCCCACTTTTAAATCCTCAACGATTTCAGCATCGCAGTCAGCACACTGGGATTCAACGCAAACATGCATACCTTGCCACAATATGTTGACTGGGTTGAGAGCAGCTCCGCAATAGGGACAATTTGATTGATACTGAATGTTTGGCTTAATTTCAATCATTTTACTAATTCTAAAATTCTTAAGACTGCATCGGGTAGATTGAAGGAGCGCATCATCAGTTCATTGACAGTTTTCAATTCTTTGATCCAAAAGTTGACTAGTATGGTTACAACAAAATAAGTTATCAGAGTTGCAGTAGTCGCACCCATTGCTCCAAACTTAGGTATTAAGTATAAATTCAGACCTATGTTAACAAACGCGCCAATGACGCTTAGGTAAAGCGATACTTTTACCTTGCCTTCTATTAGTAAAAAATTTCCTCTGGCCACGCCGAAGTTACTGCCAAACTGGGACCATACGTAAATTGATAATATAGTTGCTGAAGTGGCATAAGTTTTACCGTAAAGCAGATTTACGATGAAAGAGGAACTAAGAGAAACTGGTATCGCAACTGAAAGCCATAGTAATAGCATCAGATCGAAGTAAATCTGAAACTTTTTCATATACTCCTGATTGTTTTCTTTTACCGCAGTCAGCTTTGGCAGGAAAGATACAGACAGAAGTATCGGCAAAAAGTCGAATATTTCTGATAATTTTACAGCTACAGAATAAAACCCTAATTCAGATTTGTTAACTAAAAAACCAAGCATCACTTGGTCAATTTTGGAGTAGATGTAAATTGTCAATCCCGACAAGATAAGCAACCAACTTTCCTTCAAAAATTTTTTCGCCCGTGGAAGATTGACTTGCCACGCCCTCAGATGTTGCCCCTTAGCTCGGTATACAGCCACCAATCCAACTGCACTTAAAGCAATCTCTGCCAACCCCGCACAGGCGAATGCGATCAGTGGTGCTTTTATTTGAATCAGTATGATTTTAATAAGATTGACGGACAAGTATGCTGCATTCTTGGCATAAACCGGGTATTTTGACTGTACTTGCGACTGGAACCAGAAATCAATAGTGTCGAAAGCCTGAAAAATCGTTCCTGCTGCTGTAATTCCTACCAACCAGCAGATCGAGTTATCTTTAGGATGCAGCAAGTAAATCAGGCCAATCGATAGTAGAAGCGTTAGAACACCTCCAACCAGTTTTAGCCCAAAGGCAGTGCCAAGGGTTTCATCTTTACCAGATGGATTTTGAGTCAGGTCGCGGACTACGATGCTATCTAATCCGATTTGAGCTAGCGGACTAAATAGTGCCACAAAGGTAATTGCATAGTTGTAGAGACCAAACTGCTCCGGTCCTAAATAACGAGCTACCCAAACTCCCACCAGTAGACTTACACCCATTCGCAGCATTCTGTCACTAAACAGCCAAGCTGAATTACCAATGACTTGACGCAGCCCTGGGCTAAGTTTTTGATTGAATGTGGATTTTCCTAACATTAATAGTGAGTTTGCTCTTCAGTTCATCAACTTAGACTTAACCATACAAAAAA
>CAXUIV010000122.1:0-10015 GCA_964250875.1 uncultured bacterium | reverse complement strand
GGTGGTGATGCATCTGTAAGCTAAGGCGGTGCCCAGGCTTAACTTCGATCCGCTTGATTTTATAGCCGCGCCCTTCTTCCAGGATAGTGAAGGAACCCCAAGGCCGCAGTTCAGTTGCAGCAACGCCTCTGGGGGTAATGGCTGAGGGTAGAGTAATCGTAGATACTTGAGCGTTTTCTTGAGCTTGAACCATGATTCTTCTCCTTGAACTGCAAAGCGCGTTGGTAGTATTGGAATTGTCAAATCAATGAGCAGACGTGACCTTTCAACAGTGAAAATGGGCAAATCAGGAAATCACTAGCCAAACATAGCAAACTCTACTAAGCAGATGTCATATGTGAGCTTTTAACTGGGTTAGTTTAACCAAATCTTCATACAGCCCAATACCAGCATCAAAAAAGCTCAAATTTGCCGGAAAGTTTATAGACGAACTGCCATCACTCCATCTGCCCCATTCCATCTTCAAGGAAGGAAAACACCAAGACCATTGTGGACACGAGCAGCAGTACGGGGTGAGCGATTAAGAAGTTGACCTCCTAGGTAAAGGCTGCTAGAGCTACCGCCATCCAGGTTGAGAGCATCAGTACATCCTAGTTGCTGCATCAAGTGGGCAGTTTCAGTCAAGCTAGGCCCAGGTCCATCAAGGCGATTGTGGATTGTGGCAATTAGAAGAGTACCCGCTTCATCTATGCCGATCGCACTACGAATGGCTTTCTCTTGAACAAAAGCATCGCTGAATTTTTCCGCTTTGGCATCAAGAACAAGTTGACGACTCTGTAACAGAAGTGGTCCTGCTCCCAATATCTGAGGGTAACGGCTAAAATCATCTGGAACGGTAGCACTCTCCATGTGTACTAGAGTTCCGCTGAGCAAGGAACGAGCGGCAGTACTGTCATCTCGTGCCACCAGCAAGTAGCCGTTGGCTGGAATGGGAAAGGCAATCTTACTAGCGGCGCTGCCACCGTTCAGCTCAGCAGTAACCTGGTTATTTTGCACAACCACGATGATTTCGCCATCAATTAAAGGAGTATATTTTCCCCACTCAGAAGTATAGCGAGCCACACCAGCCTGCACATAGCCACTGTTGAGAGCCAGAATTGGTAGATGTACACCCTCTGAGGTGACTAATGTCTCCTCTAGCCTGAGACGACCAATTTTGACTTGTCCAGCATCGTTCCAGGCGATCGCCCCCCGATTGAGAATCGGACTGGACACCCACTGACCATCTCGACGAATTGCGCCTAAGGGGAGCTGCTCATTGCGGTTAAAAAAACCGCCATTAATTGCGGCAGCCGCCTGCCATCGCTGAGCAGTTTGCAGCAAAGGTGCAGTGCCTACTAGGGTGCTAGGATAGCTCCAAATCGGTTTAAGCATGACCCCAGCAGCATGCGGATTAATTTCTAACCACACAACAGGAAAGCGGGAGTCACCCAGATTGAGAAACTGCTGTCGCCATCGCAAACCTGGAGCCCAGGCAATATCTCGCTCGACCATCGCCTCCGGCTGAAAGTTAATCTCCAAACGATCAGGATTGGGTAAAGTTGCAACATGAGGAAACAAACCTGCTGGTACCTCCAGTTGAAGGACGGTTTGGTTCTGAGTTGCTTCAACCTTCACTTTCGTAGTAGGTACGGATATTTCCCCTTCCTGCAGAAGTGCTGGATCGGCTTGGGCGTCAATGGTCATTGTCCATGCTCCACTTAAGGAAGAGGGAGTAGAAGCAGGGGAGGTAAGTGGTACAGGCACCTCGCCTGGAGCTGGGGATCGTTGGATTTGCCAGAGGGTTGGGCGATTTAAATTAACGATCAGGCGATCGCCCTCTGCCCGAATCGCTACTGCCCTAGCTGCTGGTGTCGTTACGGAAAGCCTGTCTCCGTCAGCCTTCAGCTTCCACCCCATTCTTTCCGCTAACTCCGTGATGTCCAAAAAGCGATAGGTTGACGTCAGACGGGTAGATAGAATGAGAGGATTAGCTGTGGGCCGGGAAAACCACTGCACTGGCTGTCGCGCCGCCTCCCTAGTATTTAACAACTCCATTCCCAAGAGTTGGGTTGCCGCATCACTAAGACCAGTGCGAACCTTAGGATTAGCTGCATCCAACTGCCACTGGCTCCAAGCAGCGGTTAAGGTTCTACCATTCAGGGAAATCCGACCACCTGAGGCTAACTCCTGCCGGGAACTAGATGTTGCAGTAAGAGTAGAAGACTGACTAGGCGTATAAGTGGTTGTTGCAGAAAAAACAACTCGCTGCGCCATGCTGCTAGAACCACAGGTCAACCAAAGTGATGCCGTCAGCAAGAGTCCGATTCTGCTAGCAGCGATATCAATGCTTTTAAACATACTTGTAAGATTATTTACTTTGATTTTAAGACCGCACGGTGCCCAAACTTACTCGTCAAACTTGACGAGGTGGCAACCTGTAGGCTTTTACATATTTACACCAAAGCTCTATTCAAGTATTGTATTACCTACGTGTTGTTGCAGCGAAAGTTTTACGTTAAACAAGGAACTGGTCAAATATCAAAGACTAATGACTTTTAACTTTTTTGCTAAGCTTTAACGTCATAATAATGAATACGGACTGATGTCTGTTGGAACTCAACGGTGACTTTCAACCCCTATTTAATTGTTGCGATTGAAAAGCTTGACCTAAACCGAACAGCGGCACCAAAGTTGTTGATGAGCGATAGACCGTTACGTCAGCGCTCCGGGGCAGATAATGGTGGCACGATAGCAGAAAGTCCATAGCGGTACAATGAATGCCGGGACGAGTGGCGACTATGTTAATCTGCCTGCTTCGGCATTGGCTTTAAGCACGTAAATTCTGAAATAATCTTTACTAAATTTCGTCTTTTGACTTGAAAGTCACTTTGTTATCGTTGCAATTACTTACATAACCAGCAGCATAATGCACTCACCGTTCAGAATCTCTTAACCTTAACCCTTCAAGCCCAACCTGTGAATAACAAGCACGTGCAAACCCAAAAAATGAGTACATCTAATCAAAGCTCACGGCATTCTGAATCACTACTTCCTTACGCGGGACAAAAATGGCTGGTAGAGGAACGAGATGCCTGTGGCGTTGGCTTTATTGCCAACTGCGAGAACCAGGCTAGTCATGAACTTGTAGCGCGTGCTTTGTCTGCTCTCACCTGTTTGGAACATAGAGGTGGCTGTAGCGCTGACCAAGACTCAGGGGATGGAGCTGGTCTAATGACAGCAATTCCTTGGGAACTGTTTTCCCCTTGGCTGTCCGAGCGATCGCCCCAATTGCCATCTCCAGAAGCCTGCGGAGTGGGCATGGTCTTTTTGCCTCAAGATGCTCAAATGGCCACAAGAATTCGCCAAATAGTTGAGCAGGTCGTGGTTGAAGAAGGACTAACTGTACTGGGCTGGCGAGTGGTGCCAGTACAGCCTGAAGTGTTGGGTGTCCAAGCACGGGAGAATCAACCTCAAATTGAACAAGTCTTCGTCTTCTCCCCACACCTACGGGGGGAAGACCTTGAACGGCATCTTTATCTGACTCGCAGACGCATTGGCAAAGTACTCCAGACTCCAGAAGTGGCTGCTGCTTTTGGTCGTCCGCTCCTGTGGTCAGAGGACCTATACATCTGCTCGTTTTCCAACCGCACAATTGTCTACAAAGGAATGGTGCGCTCAGTGGTGTTAGCGGAGTTCTACACAGACTTGCAAAACCCCGCTTACCAAAGTGCCTTTGCTGTGTACCATCGGCGCTTCAGTACGAACACCCTGCCCAAATGGCCACTGGCACAGCCGATGCGTCTTCTAGGACACAACGGCGAAATCAACACGCTGTTGGGAAACATCAACTGGATGAGGGCGCGGGAAGCAGACCTGTGCCAGCCCGTATGGGGCGAGCGTTCTGCTGACCTCACGCCACTTGTACATGTTGACAACAGTGACTCAGCCACCTTAGACAACGTGCTGGAACTGCTGGTGCGTTCTGGACGGAGTCCGCTGGAAGCCCTAATGATCATGGTGCCAGAGGCATACAAGAATCAGCCGGATTTGGAATACCCGGAGATTGTTGATTTTTACGAATACTACAGCGGAATTCAAGAGCCTTGGGATGGACCAGCCCTACTCGTATTCAGCGATGGCAAGCGAGTAGGTGCCACTTTGGATCGAAATGGTCTCCGCCCAGCCCGCTACTGTATAACCCGTGACGGTTATGTAGTAGTAGCTTCAGAAGCAGGTGTGGTGGATTTACCAGCAGCAGACATTTTGGAAAAGGGCCGACTCGGTCCAGGACAGATGATTGCCGTGGATCTGGAGAACCACGAAGTGCTGAAGAATTGGGAGATCAAGCAACGCGTTGCATCGCAGCAACCATACGGCGAGTGGCTGCGGCAGTATCGCTCGGAACTAGAAGCGGTTGGTAATCATTCCATCGCCACCAGTAACGGACAATCAACAACCAACAACCAACAACCAAAGATTGACAAGCAAACCTTACTACGTCATCAGCTCGCCTTTGGCTACAGCACAGAAGACGTGGAAATGGTGATTCAGCCAATGGCCGCCGAGGGCAAAGAGGCAACCTTCTGCATGGGGGATGATATTCCTCTAGCAGTGTTGTCCGAGAAACCTCACTTGCTCTACGACTATTTCAAGCAGCGCTTTGCCCAAGTCACAAACCCAGCAATTGACTCCCTGCGAGAAAGCCTGGTCATGTCTTTGACAACCCAGTTAGGCGAACGGGGAAGTCTACTGGAGGCAAAACCGGAGAGTGCCCGACGGCTGAAGCTAGAGTCACCGATCATCGATGAGGCAGATTTAGAAGCCATAAA
Organism: uncultured bacterium; assembly: GCA_964250875.1. Taxonomy (GTDB): domain Bacteria; phylum Cyanobacteriota; class Cyanobacteriia; order Cyanobacteriales; family Chroococcidiopsidaceae; genus CAXUIV01. The sequence goes on along the minus strand of CAXUIV010000122.1, from coordinate 5,204 downwards.
GCAGTCAGGGTTTGAGACATGTGAATTGTCAACGCTGTTTAAAATTGCAGATGGGCCGGGAGGTCTGGAGGCAGCAGTACGTCAGCTCCAGTCCGCAGCAGAGGCAGCAGTGCAGGCTGGGAAAAAGATTGTGATCCTGAGCGATCGCGACCTTGGTGCTGATCCAACCTCCTCTGTCTGCACCGAATACAGCTACATTCCGCCTCTATTAGCAGTAGGAGCAGTCCATCATCACCTGATTCGTCAAGGACTGCGGATGAAGGCTTCAATCGTCGTCAATACCGCTCAGTGCTGGAGTACTCACCACTTCGCTTGCCTAATTGGTTATGGAGCTGGCGCAGTTTGCCCCTATCTGGCGCTGGACACCGTGCGAAGCTGGTGGTCTGACCCCAAAACACAGCAGTTTATGGAGCGGGGAAAACTTCCGGCAATAGAGCTAAAGCAGGCGCTCAAAAACTACTGCAAAGCCATAGAAGCAGGTTTATTAAAGATTCTGTCCAAGATGGGGATCTCTCTATTGTCAAGCTATCAAGGAGCGCAGATCTTTGAGGCGATCGGCATTGGGCGAGACTTATTAGATCTGGGATTTTTTGGCACAGCCTCGCAGATAGGCGGCCTGAGCGTCAGCGAACTCGCACAGGAAGTCCTATCCTTCCACGGACGTGCGTTTCCGGAACTGACAATCAAGAAACTAGAAAACTTTGGCTTTATCCAGTACCGACCAGGCGGCGAATATCACATGAATAGCCCCGAACTGGCAAAGGCACTCCACAAAGCCGTAGCAGAGTTCAAAAGTTCGGAGTTCGGGGTTCGGAGTTCGGAGCCTCAAGAATCTTCAACTCAAAACTCAAAACTCAAAACTCAAAACTCCTACGACCACTACCAAGTCTACAAGCGCTACCTAGAAGACAGACCAGTAACGGCATTGCGCGACCTGCTCGACTTCCAGTCGGACCGAGCGCCAATTCCCCTAGAGGAAGTAGAGCCAGCCGTAGAAATCCTGCCGCGCTTCTGCACCGGAGGCATGTCCTTGGGGGCTTTGTCGCGGGAGGCACACGAGGTTCTGGCGATCGCGATGAACCGGATGGGCGGCAAATCCAATTCTGGCGAAGGTGGAGAAGACCCCGTCCGCTACAAAGTTTTGAATGATGTCAATGAAGCAGGTCATTCTCAGGTCATGCCTCACCTGAATGGGCTGCGGAATGGAGACACAGCTAGTTCGGCAATCAAACAAGTCGCATCAGGTCGCTTTGGGGTGACTCCAGAGTACCTGATGAACGCAAGACAGGTAGAAATCAAGATTGCTCAAGGAGCGAAGCCAGGAGAAGGCGGGCAACTACCCGGTAAAAAGGTGAGTCCCTACATCGCGATGCTGCGGCGCTCCAAGCCCGGAGTCACGCTGATTTCACCACCACCCCACCATGACATCTATTCGATTGAAGATTTGGCTCAGCTCATCTTTGACCTGCATCAGATCAATCCTAAAGCGAAAGTGTCAGTGAAACTGGTAGCAGAAATCGGCATCGGGACAGTTGCGGCTGGAGTTGCCAAAGCTAACGCGGATATTATTCAAGTCTCTGGCCACGATGGCGGCACGGGTGCCTCTCCCCTCAGTTCGATCAAGCATGCTGGTGGACCATGGGAAATGGGGTTAACCGAAGTTCATCGGGTGCTGATGGAGAACCGCCTCCGCGATCGCGTTCTGCTTCGCGTCGATGGTGGCTTTAAGAGCGGTTGGGATGTGATGATGGGTGCTTTGATGGGGGGTGAAGAGTTCGGCTTCGGCTCAATCGCGATGATTGCCGAAGGCTGCATCATGGCGCGAATCTGCCACACGAATAATTGCCCTGTAGGAGTCACTAGTCAGCGAGAAGACCTGCGTCTGCGCTTTCCAGGCATTCCAGAACAAGTAGTTAACTTCTTCTACTTTGTGGCAGAAGAGGTGCGGTCTCTACTGGCTCGGCTTGGCTATCGGTCATTGTCAGAAGTGATTGGCCGTGCCGACCTGCTCAAGGTTCATGAGGAAATCAGGTTAGTTAAAGCCGCAGCGCTCAACTTGGACTGCATCACTCAGTTGCCGGATACCCGCAGCGATCGCAGTTGGCTAAAACACGAAAGCGTTCACAGCAATGGCCCTGTATTGGATGACCAGCTACTCGCTGACCCAGAGATTCAAGCCGCCATCGCCAATCAGTCTACAGTTACTAAAACGTACCCAGTTATCAATACAGATCGCACGCTGGGAGCGCGGCTGGCTGGAGCGATCGCTCAGCAGTACGGCAACAGTGGCTTTGAAGGACAAATCAACCTCAACTTCAGAGGCAGCGTTGGTCAGAGCTTTGGTGCCTTTAACCTCCCTGGCATGATTCTTACTCTGGAGGGTGAGGCCAATGACTACGTCGGTAAAGGCATGCACGGGGGCGAAATCATTATCAAAACTGCTGTTGGCACCACCTACGATGCGTCTCGAAACGTGATTGTTGGTAATACCTGTCTTTACGGTGCAACCGGCGGCGTTTTGTTTGCTAATGGTTTAGCTGGTGAACGCTTCGCAGTGCGTAACTCCAAGGCAACAGCAGTCATTGAAGGAGCTGGCGATCACTGCTGTGAGTACATGACTGGCGGCATCGTTGTTGTTCTAGGCAAAGTAGGACGGAACGTGGGAGCTGGCATGACTGGTGGACTCGCTTACTTCTTGGATGAAGATGGCAGTTTCCCTAATTTTGTCAATCGGGAAATTGTCAAAATGCAGAGGGTGACAGCCCCTGCTGGTGAGCGACAGCTGCAAGAGCTGCTCAGAAACCATGCTGAGAAGACTGGCTCCGCAAAAGCTCAGACTGTATTAGCCAACTGGTCTGAGTATCTGCCTAAGTTCTGGCAGCTCGTCCCGCCCTCTGAAGCTGACGCCCCAGAAGTTAGCTCTACTGAAGTAGAAAAAGAACTCAGCTCTGTTCAGTAAGGCTGGGATAAGTAGGTTGCGAAGGTAAAAAGCTCACCTGAAATAGAGGTGGGCTTTTTTGTCTATTTTACGTTTCCACCTTCGTAACCCTAGTGTTCTATTAAAGTTGGTTTGAAAGCTTTGAAGATATCAAAGCATATAGTATAAAAAGTAACAAATTTACAAAAATTTATACCTTCAGATGGATTAGTAAAATGTATGGTGAAGCATTATATTGATCAGTGACTTAATCAACGTCTGCCTCCAGAGAGGAAATCAGACAGTAAATCAAGGTCAAGATTACAAATTGTTGCTAGAGTAGCAGTGGTTATTTCAAGCAGGACTGAGTTGTCGCTTTGCTGGCTATAGGTAGCAGCGGTGACGTAGGAATTGCGAAACACGTTAGGGGTGCTGAAGTATGGCTGACACAATTGCTGCTGTAGTTGTAACTTTTAATCGCAAGACTCTTCTAATTGAGTGTCTGGATGCACTACTCTGTGGGACCCGTCAACCGGACAAAATTATACTCATAGATAACGGATCTACGGATAACACAACCGCTCTTCTTCAAGAGAAAGGTTACTTGGAGAACCCACAGATCGATTACATCCGCTTGTCGGAGAATACTGGTGGCGCTGGTGGGTTTTATGAGGGTGTGAAGCGCGGACATGAAGCCGGTTACGATTGGTTATGGCTAATGGACGACGACGCTGAGCCGACGAAAGATGCCCTGGAGAAGTTAAGCAAACATTTATCCGAGCCAAACGTAAGTGCTTTGGCAAACTTGAAGGTTGACCAGTTGGGCAAGATTTTATCTACTCACCTAGGATTCTCTGACGCCCGAAAAGATTTTGATTTTGAATCTGCAATATCTAGGCAGGTAGAGGACAAGGCAATCAAGGAGTCCGAGACTCTAGAAATAACCTTTACTTCTTTTGTCGGTCTTTTAGTCAGTAGAAAAGCAATCGAAAAGATAGGCTTTCCTAAAAAGGAACTTTTTATTCACTTCGATGATGTTGAGTACTGCATCAGGCTAACATCTGTAGGAAGAATTTTGTTGATTAACGATAGCATTATTCTTCACAAAGATGCAGCCGTTAACAAAGGTTCAGTTCAGAAGAAAATTTTAGGTAGAGTTTTTTACAGAGCTGCTTACGAAAAGCTGTGGTTAGGTTACTACGGCACCAGGAATTTGGTTTGGTTAAGGAAAATTCAATTTCCTATTGTAGCGTTTTACGTAAAGCTGTTTGAAAATTACTTTCGGTCCGTCGGCGCTATCCTTTTATTTGATGATAATAAGTTCAAACGCATTCGTTTCCTTACCGAAGCTTATCGTGACGGGTTAGAAGGGAACTTCGACAATACCAAGCCAAAAGGCATTTTATATGGAAAATTTTAAACTTTAGGCCAAGGCTAACTTTAACCTACCCCCCTAATTTTTTCCTTTTTGTAAAGTTCTCATCACAGGGTCCTCAAATGTTCGATTACCTTATTGTTGGTGCAGGTTTTGCTGGAAGCGTCCTTGCGGAGAGGCTGGCTTGTCATGGAAAGAAAATCCTAATCATTGATACACGTCCTCACATCGGCGGTAATGCCTACGACCACTACAACGACGATGGGCTTCTTGTGCATAGATATGGGCCACACATCTTTCACACTAACTCTCGCGATGTGTTTGAATACCTGTCGCAGTTTACAGAGTGGCGTACATACGAACACCGAGTGCTTGCCAGTGTAGATGGTCAGCTCGTTCCGATACCAATCAACCTTGATACCGTTAATCGGCTTTACGGACTGAGTTTAACCTCATTTCAGCTTGAGGAATTCTTTGCTTCAGTTGCTGAACCAAAGGAGTACATTCGCACTTCCGAGGACGTAGTTGTCAGCAAGGTGGGCCGGGAACTCTATGAGAAATTCTTTCGCAACTACACACGCAAGCAATGGGGGATTGATCCATCTGAACTGGATAAATCAGTCACAGCACGTGTACCCACCCGGACAAACCGTGACGACCGCTATTTCACAGACACGTATCAGGCAATGCCGCTGCACGGATATACCCGGATGTTTGAGCGGATGTTGTCCCACCCAAACATCAAGATCATGCTCAACACCGACTATCACGAAATAGTTGACATGATTCCGTACCGAGAGATGATCTACACCGGACCAGTTGATGAATTCTTTGATTTCCGCTACGGCAAACTGCCCTACCGTTCGCTGGAGTTTAAGCATGAGACGCTCAACACATCCAAGCATCAGCTTG